>JASHRR010000345.1 GCA_030037185.1 Xanthobacteraceae bacterium
AGCCGGGCCGGCAGCAGGAACCCTCCCAAGATCGTGTGGGACGAATATATCCGCTGCTTCACGCCAAAGACGATCATGGGCTCCTGCCGCGACTATCGGGCAGGCGCGACCATCGATTTCGAGATGGACGCGGCGGACAAGGATCGGCAGATCGGGATGCCACTGTTGGTATTGTGGGGAACGCGAGGAGCCCCGCCAACGCAGGAATTTCCGACGGTGTGGCGCAAGTTCGCGAGCAACCTTGTCGACGCACAGCCGCTCCCGACCGGCCACTATCTGCAAGAGGAAGCGCCCGATCGCGTCATCGATCATTTCGTCAAATTTTTTACGACGTGAAGGGCTTGCGCACCGCCATCGCCCCTGCCCTCCCGCGAGCGCAGGGGGTTCGCGGGTGCCGCTGCCTTCAGGTCTCCCGCTTGCCGGGAGCGGGAGCAGCCGCGCGGCAAATCTTGGTGCACCGCCCGCGTGGATCGAACGGCGTGCCATCTGCGTTGAGCAAGACCGTGGGGCTTCGATCGGGAACTCGATCCAGCTTGCGCCGCCGTACTCACTCAACTTAACACCTGCTACGAGCTTGACGGGGCTGGGCTGTGGTGCACGATACTTTCTCCCTGTCGCAGGGACGGACCACGGAACGAGGCGCATGAAATCCTCCCCGCTCGCCAATAAGCGCGTCCTCGTCGTCGAGGACGATTATTTGGTCGCAATGGACATTGCGCGAGCTCTCGAACGTGCGGGCGCCCAAGTCATAGGGCCGGCGCCGGCGGTCGAGGCGGCCTTGCATGCCCTGGAGCGGACGGTGCCTGACGGAGCAATCCTGGACATCAATCTCGGGGGCGAAATGGCCTTCCCGGTCGCCGACGCCCTCATTGCGCTCGGCGTGCCTTTTATTTTTGCCACCGGCTATGACGCCCAGGTCATTCCGGTGCGCTTCACGCACGTCAAGCGGTGCGAGAAGCCGATGGCGTCGGAGCAGATCTGCGCGGCCCTGTTTGCATCCGGGGTGGCACCGGCCGACGATCTAATCTGAGGACGGAGCCGACGCTTGAAGTGATGCTGCGGGCCGAGGTCCACAATGGTCCTGCCCGCCTGCGCTAGGTAGCGGCGGGCCGCAACGGTGAGGGCCTTGTACGCTGGCGGCACCGATACAATATGGCAACTGCGCTTGTTGAGCGTGATGGCCTGCTCAATCGGGCATTTCGCACGACTCCGCGACATGTGTTGACGGCTACGGACAGAAATTTTCATCCCGAGGCTTGCCAAAGAACACAATGTCCAACCTGAAGCTTATTACTCCGTCGCCAAATGCGCCGATCGCCGAACCGCCTCGATTTGCCTGCTGGAGGATGGCTCGCCAGGCGGCTGGCCGCGCCGCGCCCGGCACAATGATCGGGGAGCTCTCTCGATCAGTTTTGACGGCAGATCGCGGCCGTGTAGCCGCAATCGGCCTGACCCAAGCTCGAGCGAACGGTGGCTGCCCGATCGGCCGAAAGGCGGCGGGCCGGTTGGATAAGTCAGGAGTCGAGCATGGAATATGCCTGGGGTATCATCGCGGTCATCGGGGTAATTGTGGGAGGCCTGATAATGGCATTCGGCTTTCGTAAAAACGAACAGAAACCTGTCACATTCGATCAGGTCGATGGCGTCATGAAGCAGGACTGGACGCGGACCGGCAACATCGATTTTCATGCCGCCTCACTCGACAGCACATCGCCGCAGCCGCTGACATTGCGGGTCGAGGAAAAGAGAATAACGGAAAATGCGATGGGCCAGGACATAGTCGAATTGCGCTGGCGGCTCGCAACTCTGGAAGAAGCCAAGGAGCTGGTGGTCTGCTGGAATGCCAGACAGAGCTGATAGCTGCGCCGCGTCAGTTCGCTGGCCAGGTTGAGCGCAACCGCAATCGGAGGACGGCGCACGGAAAGGGCGGTCGCGGATTTTGCGGAAGCCCAAGGGCCCCTGGTGATGCTCTCAACTGCGCGCCTAGCGGGCAGTGAGGCGTTCGTCAGGCTCACCGCGGTGCCGGGTTCCTGTGCAGAACCGCTCCGCCCTGCGGCGCAGCCACAACCTGAAAGCCTTGCGGTTCGCCAAGTCGCAATCGGAACCTGGCGTGTCAATCATGCAAAAGCCGCGGGCCTTCTTACGTCGCGCCTGACTCCTGGTGAGCCTCCTCGGCTGGTAACGAGCGGGATTTTGACCATCGGTGCAGCAACGCCGGCAGATTTTCCTGGGTGACGGCGGCACCTTCAGGTTGAACTCTCCACATTCCTTCGGCGAGTTCGATCATCTCGCCATAGGTGAGGGCCTGCACCAGCATCGCGATCTCATCGAGAGGTTGACGATCCAATTGTTCCTGAAGCTTTCGCAGGTTGACGTTTGTCCCGGTGTTCATCGCCACCTCGTAATGGTTTCTCATATCGAATCGGTTTCTCGCGCCCTCATCAGATGCGCCCTGCCGAACGGCGCCGGCACCATTGCGCCCGCCACCATAATCATCGGTCAAAGGACCTCGCTCGATATCTCCCAGCACGGAGGACCTGTTCGGAAATTCCTCGGTCACGTAGCGCTCCATTCCCGGGATTGGCCGCTAATCCGGATCAGCTTTGAACACACCGTCCCGGTGGCGAAGCAATGCGTCGATTGTGGCGGTTATATGATTGCTGCGGTATAAATCCACCGTAGTGTGAATATCCGGCTCAGATGGTTGACCGTCATCGCATCGCTTGAACAGCCGATGGGCGCAGCGGCAATGGCGCGGACGCGCAGCGCCGATGCTTGCTTGCCCTCATTGGCCTTCCGGCTGCCATTTGTGTTTGCTGCGCCGATAGAGGATAATTTTGCCGACTAACTTGATCGAAGGTAATTGCGGATGGAGGGGTCGATCTCGCGCGTTCGGGGCGGCGAGCGGCATGATAGCCAAGTCGCATCGCCGACATTTCGTGCCGTCATATACGCGGGCGCGTTCGTGACCGGCGCCATTGTTATGAGCTTCGAGATGCTGGGCTCACGCTATCTCAACCCCTATTTCGGCAGCGGCATCTACACTTGGGCTTCGCTGATCTCGACCGTGCTGGCTGCACTCACGGCCGGGTATTTCGGCGGCGGTCTCGTGGCCGACCGATATCCGTCGGCGCGCGTGCTCGGCGCCGCGGTCTTGACCGGCTCGATCTTCATTGTTGCGCTGCCGTCCTTCTCGACGGAGCTCTTGGAGGCGCTGCTCGACGCCATTGACGACATCAAAGCTGGCAGCCTTGCCTCGGCCTTCGTACTGATGTTCTTTCCGGTCGCCTTTTACGGCGCCTATTCGCCGTTTGCGATAAGGCTGCTGTTGCGCTCGACGCGCGCCTCCGGCGGCGTATCGGGCGGCGTCTATGCAAT
>JASHRR010000346.1 GCA_030037185.1 Xanthobacteraceae bacterium
TCGAATTTGGTGAACTGCGCGGCGATCTTGGCCAATGTCGGATCGGTTTGCATCATATCGGTGAGTTTGCCCGAGCGCAGGCGTGTAGACGAGGTTGGAATTGACCACCGGTTCAATTTGTCGCGGTCCGGCAAGATTGCCGCGACTCAGTGCGCCGATTCTACCGATGGGATGCAACACGCCCGTCTTGATCCGCTGCCACCGCTTTTCGTCGATCGGCAAGTCGCGCTTTCCCAAAACGCTGCTCGATTGGGCTCGCCAGGCCGCGCAGAGACGTTTTGATGCTGATGGTTTTGCGGGGCTGGCGTGGGCGTGTGATCCGCCACCGTGTCGCCGCTAGCGGTCGAGCACAAGGTCCATCGACGCGCCAGAACGTTTCCGCACCATCGGTACCAAGTCGTCCCGGGTGAGCCTCGAGTTGTTGACGAGCAGGACCCCACCGAGGTCCTGCTGAAATCCACCTCGAGAGCGTCCGCCGCAGGCCGGTGCGCCCAGAACAACTGGGGGCCATTCGGTTGGCCATGGAGACCGCATGAACGCCCTGAATGACACCGTGGTTCTACTGTCAGGGGCCGAAGAGCCGGCAATTCCCCTGAGATCGGGCATCGCGAATGGGACCGCGTCCGGCGTTACGACACGAAGCCAAGGTAATCGTACTCAAGGCGAGCCGACCATTCACTAATCTCGCGCTCAACTTGAGGGCGTGAATCAACGGTCCGCGACGCCTATTGCTCCGGCTAGCCACGGGCGGCGGTCGCGAACGGCTTCCACATGGGCCGCGCAAGAGAGGCACGTAGCAGGGCCTTGCCACAATGTCGTACACCCGACCGGGTGACGCCACTGAGGATGCCCGGCATCAGGCCCGAAGAAAAGTCCCAGGCTCATCGCCGGAGGCGTCGGTATTGCCGAGACCGCGGCGGGTGTGATCGCGAGCCCGGAGCAGCTCTTCGAAATTTCTTCACCCCTACTCGCGGCAACCAATTCTCGCGCAAGGAGACCGTGGTTCCGCAGCGAACGCGCGGGTCCACGGGTGAGATAGCGCATCACGCGCTTCATCACACAAAGGCTCAAGCCCAAGGTCAACGAGGAAAGAGAGTGGTGGGACGACTGCAGCAGCGGAAGTTCCTCGGGTTCAGCCTCCGTAATCCCGGCGAAAGCAATGCAGTAAGTTGGCGCTTGCGCCCTCCCCGCTTGTTGATCCACTCGTGCGTTGCCCGGCCGCAGTCCGACATGCAAATGCTATTACGACTGGTCATGTGTGGATCTTCGCTCGCCCCATCCACTTTCGCCGCGAGTAAACCTATCAAGGCAACTACGTAAGCGAGACCGAGGAGACCAATCTGTCACGGCGATCCTGTGCGCCTCGACAGGAGCTGTCAGGGTCCAGCGCGCCTTTGCCAATCTCAAGGATGTGATCGATATGTGGCGGATCTTTCACCGCAGCGCGACCATCGGCTCGAGGCACACAAGTTGGCTACGCCTTCCTCATCCATCGCGCGACTAAAAAGAGGCTCAAAGCGGCAAGGCTCGCTAGTGACAAAACGTTATGCCCGTGCCAAAGAGACCCAATGGTTTGTCCGCCAAAGTGTCAAACATGGACTGGCAGGCCGAAGCGCAAGACGGAAAAGCCGCCGATCGTGAGACCGGCGGCCGGAGGGATGCGGCCCGTCTGGCTCGGCCGTGAGAGCACACGGCACGCGCCATTCCGCGACAGTTGGGGCAGACGGGGCGACTCGGTGAATGCCCTGGCGAGAAGGTCACGGAACTCACGGTCCCGCTTGTGCTTATGTGACCGAAATCGCATTCCATGCAAGGAGCCCCCATGGCAACTAAAACCAAGGTCGACATCGACATCGACATCACGGCCGACATGCTCGCGGCCGGCATTCACGCGCTCGCCGGCTCCGGCGTACTCGACCGGGGCGCCGGCGGAGAGCTCCCCACGGGTGCCGACGAAGTGCTTGTTACCGATATCTACAAAGCCATGACGCGGGCGCGCTCTCGCGAAGCGGCCGTACAGGTGAGGGTGCCCGGCGTGATTGAGCCCGGCGCAGAACTCGTCGTCAAGAACGAGAGCGACCAGCCCATACGTGTCATCGCCGACCCGCGCGAGACGTTGAAGCTTAAGACACGCGGGGTCCCCGCGACGAAATGAAAAGTGCCGTCGATCGTGGAGACCCCTAAATGTCGTTTCAAAGGAAGCATTTTTTGTCCGGCTCGCCCTCTTGATTTTGGTCGGCACCACGGCGACGGCTGTGCCGCCGGTACCCCGCCGAAGTTACGGCGAGATTGAGCACGTGGTCGAGGCGGCTCTGGGCCACGCCAGGCAATCGCGGGGGTAGCTGCGGAAGCTGACCGCTGAAAGCAGCTCGACGGCCCACCTCCCGGTAAGTTCGGCCCGAAGGCTACTTGCGAATTTTGTTCGAAGCCGGCCTTTGACCTCCTCCAGACTAGCGGCCATCCATTGTTCGAAGGTTCCCTTCTCTCGCCCGACCAGGCGTTGAGCGCTCGCGCATCCGTGATAATCGGCCAGGAATCACTCGCGAACGTATGATAACAAGAATCCAATCTACAGACTTTTTCTGTCGCCCGACGAAAACCATCGGCCGCCGTCCTTTCTTGCGGGGAGCGATCATGTCTTACGGGGTAGAACGCTGCCGCGACCCGGCTGATGAGTGTAGCCGTATCGCGGTGCGCACCTTAGCCGAAATCGGAAACCGCCGTTCACGGCCATCAGAGCAATACAGCGCGCTTGGTGAGGCCGCACAGCCCGCCAATATCAGGGACAATCAGGCACTTGGACCGACCTGGCGGATGGGATGAACGCGCACCCCGCGTACCGTCGGGTTGAAGGACCCAGGACCTGCCCTCCCCAACCCCCAAGCGAGGCCCTGGGGTCATCCCTCCGTCTTGACGCCCTCGGAGGTCCCGGCGTGTTATACCGCGCCTCCACTTGGTAATGGGGTTACCGCCAACAATGGGCAGCCGAACGCGCTGGGCTTATCAACCCGGAACACCACGAAGTCGTCCCGGCGTAATCCAGAACGTCGCGGTGCTACCGAGAACGCCCCCGCAAACGCGTGCACAGCGTCCTAGCTTTTATCCCGGTATGTTTCTAGCGGGGCGCGGTGCGGCCATTTCCGGCTGAGGCCGGCTCGAAAAGACTTCCCGCTTGCGAGGGACGGCACGCACGTCTCCGACCCGAGCGGCAGCGGCCAGGATCAGACTGCTCCCCTTATGGGGAGGGCCGCAAGAGTCCGTGACCGATTGTCCATCCGTGAGCCGCCCGCAAGCGCCTCTATCGCACCGACTGCTGACTCCGTCGACACGACTACACAACGCCCGGTCGTTCATGGCAATCGTAATGAAACGGATGCAGTGGGCTCGTGCGTCATGGGGCGGCGCCCAGTCTCCGTCAGCTAGGGCAATGAGGCCTTGAATTGCTCAAGCGTCTGGAGCTGAGTGCTTTCGTATGACTGGCTCTTGTAATAGATGCTCGTGTAAAAATCGCAACTCCCGCACACCGGCCGAAACATCCCGTTTTGCTGCTCCTCGATCAGTGCCATGTAGACGGGATTGCGTGCCGAAACGATATCCTTGAGTGGCATTTGATGAAGATCGCCGAGGCGCAGCGTCGCGTCCGCATCGCGACAGGAGCAGCCATTCACGATGCCGGTTGCCATGATCTGGACCGCGGTGAACAGCCTGACGCAAGCGCCGTTCTTGTGAACCACATCGGGCCCAATGATCTTGATCGGAAGGTGCTTGACGTCGTCGTTGGTGACGTAGCCGCCCCAATTATTGTAAAGCCCCTTTTGAATGCTCACTGTACTGCCCGCCTGTTTGAACCGGTCGAGGATTGCGATCAATTCGCTCGAGCGTCCGCGCAGCGAGTCGGCGCCGGTATGAAAGATGAAAGAGACGCGCAGGTTGTGCTTTTCCTTCATTCGTAGCAGCACCTCCAGGTTTCGCACGAGTCGGAAATACACGATCTCAGTCGACCTTGTGATGTCCTTGAAGGTCGCAATGTCGTGTCCATAAATGCTGATAGCCAATCCTTTCATCTTCTTGAATTCATGCAGAGCCTCGATGTGCGAAGTCTTCGGTACGGTGAAATTAGTGAAGAAGCCATAGCTGTTGACACGCTCTTGCCGGTCGAGAAATTTGAGCTTGTTAAATAGGTGACGGTCCATGAAGACGTCGCCCGTGCACGGGGTCAGGTCGAATTGGTTGTACCCCAGCTCGAGCGCCTGCAAGACACAGTCTTGGAAGAAATCATCGCTCATCACGACGCGCGGACTTTGTTTTTTCGGATAGGCGCAGAAGCAGCAATCGAGATTGCAGATGCTCGAGGTCTCGATGTTCAAAAACGTGCGGAGAGCGGGAATGAACTCGCGCCCGGCTTTCCGGTTGATATGCGTCATCATCGCATTGCGCATATTCCGGATCGATTTGACGAAAAGCCGTCGATCGAGTCGCTTTATCATGAGCCATTCCTCTGGCGTGGTAAACGAGCACCCCACGCCAACTGCGCATTAAAACGATAGAAATCTACGATTGCAATGGCCGATTAGGCGGGTCAAGTCACGCGTTTTATTGCTCCCCGCAGGCGGGAGGCCGCCGAGCGAGGCAAGGTGGAACCGGCGGTCGAGGCCGACGGTGATGCAACCCCCCAGCACGTCCGCACCTGCGGTCATTTCGATGACGGTTATCAGCGGTTGCGCCGGTTAACAATCTGATGGATATTGGCGACGGGTTTGCAGAAACAGGTGGCGGATGCCGGAGTCGCGTTCGGCGACCGCAAACTGCAGATGAATCAAAATACCGATTGCGGCGGGTCCAAGAGCGCGGATCGGCCGCACGTGCCTCGACATGACAGGAGGCCGCGCATGCTGATGTTACGCTCTATCGCCCCGCTGGCGTTGGTCACCAGCCTTGTTATTGCCGACGCACTGCTCGCTCCCGCGCTGGCACAAGCCACAAACACTGAACGCGCTGGGGATGGTCAGACTGCGCCGGCACCCGCGTTCGATCAAACTGCCGCGCGCATCAAATATCTCCATGATCGATTGCGCATTACCGCAGAGCAAGAGCCGCTCTGGGATGCGGTCGCTCAGGCGATCCGCGACAATGCGGAAGGCCTCACGCCACTCCTCAAAGAGCGCCTTCGCGCGGAAACAAACGGCACCGCGCCCGATCTTCTGCGCTCATATGAGACGCTCGGCGATACCCAACTCAACGGTCTCAAGAAAATCATTGCCGCATTCGATCCACTCTATAGCGGCCTATCGGACAGTCAGAAAAAGATCGCCGACGCGGTTCTGCGTGAAGGCGCGCAGAACGCGATGACCGGCGGCGTGCCGTTCGTTCCGCCACCCTTTGGCCCCGCGCTGGCGTACCCGCTGTTATGGGGTGGGCCCGCTCTGCCTCTCTTGGTTCATCGTCATCTGGGCTTTCGTCACTTCGGCCGATTTCGTTACTGACCGGCGGGTTGGCCGTTATCCGCCCACTCACGCCTGATGCAAGGCGATTGTGGCAAATGCACCGGCGGAAAAATCCGGCCCCTGCAGCACTCAAAAGATCGAGTCGGGTGGCGGCGGTCGCAACGTTGCCCGACCCGCGAGGTCGGAACGCAAGTCTCGCGTTTGCGTAATTCTTAGGTCGATGTCGCCGATCGCCGCCGCTGTGACGGCTGTTGATTCCGCTTTGTCCGCACGGCGGCGAAATGTTAGCGTCGACACCAGTCGGCAAGCAGCAGCGTGCCGATTGATGGGAGGATCACGGCATGGAACGTTTCATCGCTGGGCTGGTCAAAGATTTTGAAAACGGCAAATTGGACCGCCGGGAGTTCTGCCAAACCGTTGCGATCGCCGCCATCGTTTGCGGCGCGGGCGAAGCCGCCAATGCCCAGGCAGCCCGCGGCTTCAAGATGATCGGTATCAATCACATCTCCTATTCGTGCCCGGACTATGCCAAGGCGCGCGACTTCTACACCGCGGTGCTTGGCATGGAGAGCACGCCCGGCAAAGACAATGGGAAGCGGGCCAATTTGATGTTCGGTCCCGAGCCCGGCGAAGGCGGGTCGTTCATCGTGGCGCGCACGGTGTCGGCCGGCGCCAAGCCGTCGAGGGCCGTCGTCGATCACGTCTGCTACACCATCGCCGACTGGGACGAGCAAAAGGTGCGCGGCGCCCTCAAGGCGAAGGGCCTTGAAGTGGGCGGCCGCGACGGCAGCCTGCATGTGTTCGACCCGTTCGGCTACTACGTGCAGATCGCTTCGGCGGAAGCCGAAAACGCATTCCGGCGCTGAGCGAGAGGAGACTAGCCATGGAAGGATTCGTTGCACACCAGCTCGCCGAGTTCGAGCAAGGCAAGATCAGCCGCCGCAAGCTCATCGAAACGCTGACGCTGGCCGTCACCACCGCCTACACCGCCGAGCGCGCCGGCGCTGCAGAGCCGCCTGTCCTCAAGACTGCGCTGATCAATCACATCTCCTACACCTGTCCGGACTTCCGACAGGCAGCGGATTGGTATTCCAAGATATTCAACCTCGATCAGATCGGCGCCCGCGACAGGGACGTGGCGCTGCCGTTCGGCAAGAAGGGCGAGCAACCCTACAACGTCGCCGCCAAGGACGTGCCGCTCACGCATCTCATCTTGCGGACCCGCGATCTCAATCCGGCGCCGGCGACCGGTGAGGCGCCGCGGCCAAAGGTGCAGGCGGTCGTCGACCACGTCGCCTACACGGTTGCGGATTTTGACCGCGAGAGGGCGAAGGCGGAACTGAAGTCGCTCGGTGTGGAAAACGTCCGCGACGGCGGCCTCTACAGCCTGCACATGAC
>JASHRR010000347.1 GCA_030037185.1 Xanthobacteraceae bacterium
CATGATTCAGGACGAACTGGCCAAAACCGGGGTCCGCGACGTGCGCGGGGTCTGGGCTCACGAACCAGGTGGTGGCCGTCTGTTGATCGCGGTGTCGATCAAGCAGCGCTTTGCGGACACTCACGGTAGGCCGGCTACATCACCGCGCAATGCCAGGCCGCCGCCTACATGAACCGCTGCGTCATTGTCGTCGATGAAGTCCAAGTCAGCCGCGCGTTCAAGTAGTCGCGCGCCAGCGACGTTCTCGGCGCTACGCCGGCTGTTTGACGAATTTCAGAGCTCCTGATGTTACGGAGACGTCAGGAGGTGGAGACAGAGGTCTCATTGCATACAATTGGTCATATCCTGCCTATTTCTTCATCAAACTAAAAAAGGCTCGCAGCTCGCTGGCGGCCATGAAGTAGAGAAAAACAAAATAATTGAGAAGCTTAGCCGCAATGTAAAGCTCAGTGAGCGCTGGCACGGAGTTTGCCATCCCGATCTTTGGGCTCAGGATCTGCTCATCGCATCTGAAACGGCCGAGCGCGTTGGGCGGCGATCCACCCTTTAGGCGAGGAGGAAATCATCCATGCCATTCGATCGGGTTTCTCGTCGACGCATCCTACAAGGAACGGCCACAGTCGCGTTTGCAGGGGCGCTGCCGACGCGCGTGATGGCCAAGGACACCGTCGTCGGCTTCATCTATGTCGGTTCCCGCGACGACTACGGCTACAACCAAGCGCATGCTCAGGGTGCGGCGGCTCTGAAAAAGCTCACCGGCATCAAAGTGGTCGAGGAAGAAAAGGTGCCAGAGACCAACGCCGTTGAGAAGACTATGGAATCTATGATCAATCTTGACGGTGCAACACTCATCTTCCCGACCTCATTCGGCTACTACAGCCCGCACATGATCAGGACGGCCGCCAAATACCCGAAGCTCCGCTTCGAGCACTGCGGCGGCTTGTGGACCGACAAAGATCCGAAAAATGCCGGTAGCTATTTCGGTTACATCGATGAGGCGCAGCACGTGAGCGGCATCGTTGCTGGCTACACCACGAAGACCGGGAAACTCGGTTTCGTTGCCGCCAAGCCCATTCCGCAGGTTCTGCGCAACATTAACGCCTTTACGATGGGCGCAAAGTTGGCCAATCCGAATGTCGCGTTGCAAGTCATCTTTACGGGTGATTGGTCAATGCCCGTCAAGGAGGCCGAGGCAACCAACAGCTTGATCGATCAGGGTGCCGACGTCATCACCTGCCACGTCGATGGACCAAAGACCGTGGTGGAGAATGCTTCGCGGCGGGGCGCCATGGTCTGTGGGTATCATGTCAATCAGGCTACGCTAGCGCCGAAGGCCTATCTCACCGGCGCTGAGTGGGACTGGGAGTCGCTTTACCCTCGCTTCGTGAAGATGTTTACCGCGGGCGAAACCATCCCGAATTTCTATCGCGGAGGCCTCAAGGAAGGCCTCGTCAAGGTGTCGCCCTATGGGGCGATGGTCAGTCAGGCCGCGCGCAAGCATGCCGATGACGTCAAGGCAAAACTCACCGCCGGCAGCTACGTCATCTTTAAAGGTCCGCTCATCGACAACAAAGGCAAGACGGTGATCGCCGCGGGCGTTGCCCGCGGTCAGACCGATCCGGAACTCGAGAAGATGGATTATCTCGTCAGCGGCGTGGTCGGCGCGACGTCGTGAAAGCCCAGAAGCAGCCGTCATCGAGCGCCGCACACGCGGCGTTCGATCGGCTTAGCCACGCCGCGGAATACGTCATCATTCCGGCGTTGGCGCTAGTAGGCTCGCTCATTTTCTTTGGAGTTTTCGTCGCGCTGTTCAACAATAACCCGCTCGACCTTTATTTTTACATGTACCAGGGCGCGTTCGGAACCTGGTTTTCTTGGCAGAATACCCTGACACGGTCAGCGCCGTTAATTCTAACGGCGCTGTGCACGGCACTGCCCGCCCAGCTTGGCATGGTAATGATCGGCGGGGAGGGCGCCCTTCTGGTCGGCGCGCTCGCCGCGACCGCGGCCGCTCTGGCCATGCCCCCAGCGCCGCCCTTCGTCGTTCAGATCGCTATGGCCCTTGCCGGCATCGCGAGCGGCGGTCTTTGGATCGCGCTCGCCGGAGGCCTGCGCCATTACCGGGGTGTCAACGAGACAATTTCGAGCTTGCTCCTCGTCTACATTGCGCTCGCCATTCTCAACCAGCTGGTCGAAGGTCCCATGCGGGATCCAACAAGCCTGAACAAGCCATCAACTCGCGAGATCGGATCGGCAAACATGATTGGGACTATTCCCGGCACCGACATCCATTGGGGCTTCGCGTTCGGTATCGTGGCGGCGGTACTCGCCTATCTCTTAATTTATCACACGGTATTCGGATTCGCGGCGCGGGTCGCCGGCGGCAATGTACGTGCCGCCAAGGTCGTCGGACTCTCGGTTGGCCCCCTCATTCTGGTGACTTGCTTCCTTGCGGGTGGGGCTGCCGGTCTTGCAGGCATGGTCGAGGTGGCAGCAATCCAGGGTCGCGCCAATGCTAATCTCGCCGTTGGTTACGGCTTCACCGGCATCTTGATATCCTTTCTGGCGCGGCATAATCCCCTTGCCGTCATTCCCGTCGCCATCCTACTAGGCGGCATCGGCGCGAGCGGTGGCCTGTTGCAGCGACGGTTAGGTCTACCGGACGCGTCCGTTTTGGTGCTGCAAGGAATCATTTTCGTGACCGTACTTATGAGCGAAACCCTCTACGGCCGGTTTCGCTTGCTGGCTCGAAAAACGGCCTGAATACATGGCAGACGCAACAATCGGATTGTGGGGAGTGCCGATCGCCGTTCTCGGCGGAGCGGTGCGAGTGAGCACCCCGTTCCTATTCGTGAGTCTCGGCGAATGCATCACCGAGCGCAGCGGACGAATTAATCTGGGTCTCGAGGGCACGCTCGTTATGGGTGCGATGTGCGCCTATGGCACCTCCTATCTTACCGGATCGCCGTGGCTGGGCGTGCTGGCGGCTGGTGGTGTCGGTGCGATGCTCGGCGCCCTTCACGCCTCGATCTGCGGACTGCCGCGCGTCAATGACATCGCGGTCGGCATCGCCTTGATGTTGTTAGGTACTGGGCTCGCATTTTATCTTGGCAAGCCGTTGATCGAGCCTAGCGCCCCGATCTTGCCATCGATCGATTTTGGCTGGTGGAGCGATGTGCCTCAGGTCCGCGCTGTGCTTAAGATCAACGTGTTGTTCCTCGTCGGGGTGGTACTGGCGCCGTTACTCGTCTGGGCGCTCAACACCACTCGATGGGGGCTGATCTTGCGCACGGCAGGCGAAAACGCCGACGCCGCCCGTGCCATGGGCTATTCGGTCAATGCCATCCGTCTGCGCGCGACCATGATCGGTGGATTCCTTTCCGGTGTTGGCGGCTCGTTTCTGTCACTTGTCTATCCAGGAAACTGGAACGAGGGTTTGTCGAGCGGACAGGGAATTACCGCGGTCGCCCTCGTCATTTTTGCCCGCTGGAACCCGATGCTCTGCTTTTGGGCGTCCTTGCTGTTCGGGGGCGCGGCCGCACTCGGCCCCGCGCTGCAATCGGTCGGTGTGAGCCAGGGCTACTATCTATTCAATGCCGCGCCCTACATGTTGACCTTGCTGATCATGATCATCACGTGCTCGCCCAAACGTACGCTTGTCGGTGCGCCGGCAGAATTGAGCATCATCAAGTAGCAACCGCCCGGTGCGCAATCGCCGAATGGGATGACTGCATGCGCGAACGCCACGTCAAAGCCGATCCATATCCTTGGCCCTATAACGGTGACCTCCGGCCAGAGAACACCGCGTTAATCATCATCGACATGCAACACGACTTCTGCGGAATCGGCGGCTATGTCGACCGCATGGGCTATGATCTTTCGCTGACGCGCGCGCCGATTGAGCCGATCAAGCGCGTCCTCGCTGCAATGCGCGCCCAGGCGTTTCACGTCTTCCACACCCGCGAAGGGCACCGCCCCGATCTCGCTGATCTTCCCGACAACAAGCGCTGGCGGTCGCGCCGTATCGGCGCGGGCATCGGCGATCCGGGACCGTGCGGCCGCATCCTTGTTCGAGGCGAGTGCGGGTGGGATATCATTTCTGATCTCGCGCCGGCGAACGGTGAACCTGTCATCGACAAGCCTGGAAAAGGTTCGTTTTGTGCCACCGATCTCGAACTACTGCTGAGGTTGCGTCGCATCGACAACGTCATACTCTGCGGCATTACCACCGACGTTTGCGTCCACACCACGATGCGCGAGGCCAACGACCGCGGCTTCGAGTGCCTGTTGCTTGAGGATTGCTGTGGTGCGACCGACAAGAGCAATCACGACCATGCAATCAAGATGATCAAGATGCAGGGCGGCGTCTTCGGCGCCGTGTCCGATTCCTTGACTTTGATCAGAGCTATCGCATGACGGACAAAGCTGAAATTGCACGCGGCGCGATCGGCGTCGAAGCGGTCTCGATGATTAAGCGTTTCGGTCACTTCACCGCGTTGGATAGCGTATCGTTGAAAGCTGTTCCCGGCAGATTCCATGCTTTGCTAGGGGAGAACGGCGCTGGCAAGAGCACGTTGGTCAAGTGCATCATGGGCTACTACCAGCCGGATCAGGGTGGGATTATCATCGGCGAGCATGAGGAGGTGATCCCCAATCCGCGCGCCGCCCACGCGCTCGGCCTCGGGATGGTCTATCAGCATTTCACGCTGGTGCCAGCCATGACAGTAACGGAGAATCTCGTACTGGCGCGCGACCGGCTGCCAGCAGTCATCGATTGGCGCCAGGAGAAGAGGGACATCGAGAAGTTCCTCGCGCAGATGCCGTTTAGCGTACCACTTGGTGCCAGGGTCTCGACACTTTCCGCCGGCGAGCGGCAGAAATGCGAGATCTTGAAGCAGCTCTATCTCGAGCGCCGCTTCCTCATTCTCGATGAGCCAACCTCGGTGCTGACGCCCAGCGAGGCCGACGAGGTGCTCGGAATGCTACGAAACATGGTTATCAAGCGTGATCTCACGGTCCTGATGATCACTCATAAGTTTCGCGAAGTGATGGAGTTCGCCGACGACGTAACCATCCTTAGGAGGGGCAAGGTTGTGGGGGAAGGCCGCGTCAAGGACCTTACGGCGGATAAGATGGCTCGCGCGATGATCGGCGCCGACGGATTGACGGTTCAACCCGCCCGCTCTGGCACATTCGGTCCGCCCCGGCTCGAGATCACGGGGTTGACTGCGCCCGACGATGGTGGCCAGCCGGCGGTCCGAAACCTCTCGCTCACCATTCATGCCGGTGAGATCGTCGGTATCGCCGGTGTCTCCGGTAATGGTCAGCGGCAGCTTGTAGAAGTGCTGGCTGGCCAGAGGGATTCCACGGGTGGGGAAATTCGCATTGGCGGCGAGCGTTATCGAGCGACGCGCAACGACATGCGCCGCCATAAGGTATCGTGCCTTCCTGAGGAGCCGCTAAAAAATGCCTGCGTCGCCCTCATGAGCGTCGCCGACAATCTTGCCTTTCGCGAGTTCGACCGCCCGCCCTACGCTCGCGGCGGTTGGTGGCTCGAACAGTCCCAGTTCCGGGAGCATGCGGCGTGCCGGATTGAACGCTATAAGATCAGGACGCGCACCCCCGACACGCCGATTGGCGAGCTTTCCGGTGGTAACGTTCAGCGCACTGTGCTTGCGCGTGAGCTTGGCGGCGAGGTCGACATCATGATTGCGGCCAACCCCTGCTTCGGGCTCGACTTTGCCGCAGTTGCGCAGATCCACGCTGAGATCATGGCGGTACGCAATCGCAGTGCGGCCGTGCTGTTGGTCAGTGAGGACCTAGACGAGTTGCTTGAACTAGCCGATCGAATCGTGGTGATCTTCCGGGGTCAACTGGTTCACGAGGTGCGCACCAGCGAGGCTGACCTGACCGAAATCGGCCGGCACATGGCAGGACATTAAGGCATCTCGAGAAGAGCGGAGTTCGCCTGATCTCACACTATCCACCACGAGCGCCGCGAGATCGATACGATTCTCAGGCTACTCGGGCGGCCCCCTCTTTATAGCGGGTAGGGTATGTTCCTTGGTCGCCGAGTTACGCATTCGCAGAACCGAGCATGACCTCCAAGTCGAATACAGTCTCTTCAATAATCCCCTCGCTGGCTGATCCGCACAAAAGCGTACCTGTCGCTCAACGCCTTCGCGGCGACCGCAGGACGCTCGCCGAGATGCTTCGCTTCCAACTTGCCGACGAGATCATCTGCGGGATGCTCGCCCCTGGTGCTGCCCTCGACGAGACCGAGCTTGCCCGGCGTTTCCAGGTTTCACGCACGCCCGTGCGCGAGGCTATTCGGCAGCTGGCAGCCAGCGGATTGGTGGAGTCCCGGGCGCATCGCGGGTCGGTGGTGGCATGGCCGAGCCACGACCGTCTTATCGCTATGTTCGAAGTGATGGCCGAGCTTGAAGCGCTATGTGCCGCGCTTGCAGCCGCGCGCACCACCCCGGCAGAACGCCACGCGCTTGCCGCGGCCCACGAACAGTTGCGAGCCATGATCCAAAGCGGAGATCCGCAGCGTTATCATGAAATTAATGAGGCCTTTCATGCGACGATCTATGCTGGCGCCCATAACTCCTATCTAGCCGAGATCACCCTGGCGACCCGGCTACGCGTGCAGCCATTTCGCCGCGCGCAGTTCCGTAATATCGGCCGATTGGCAAAATCCCATTTAGAGCACGATCTCGTGGTAACCGCCATCATGCGCGGCGATCGTAGAGGTGCTGCGGAGGCAATGCGCCATCACATCAAAACGGTGTGCGAGGAATATGAGGCGTATGCGCTGTCCATATCTTCGCAGGCGGCAATCCTATAAGTTCAGCCGCCGTCTCCTTACACATGACACCTGAAAGTCTTTCGAAAAATTCCGTTGCGCCATGACACCTGACGATTGCCGCCGACTCGCATTATCTCAGCGGCAACTGTTGAGAGCTTTCGCAAGGGTAGTCCAGATTTTCGGGTTCGGGTGTGGCGAAAATCGTTTGCAAGTTTGGAGTGCCCAGCTGCCTCTGTAGCTACGATTGAGCTCGCGCCGGAACAGCAGGCTATGCTCATGCAAGCAGCCCCCAAGTACTTTCCTGCCTGTGCCAGGTGGCTGGGGTGGGCTCGGAGCTACAAATGTTGTGCTCGCGCACACCAAAGAATCACGTGGTGCGCGCACCAAAGACATCCTGGCTTGGCGCAATGTCGCTCCAAAGTCGCTCGTGAAATCAACCGATGAGCCGGAACTTCCTGACCCCAAATGCCCCCTGCCAATCGTAGTCACTCAAGCCAGCTCTTCGTGGCTGACCGCGAAGCAGCGAAAGTGGCCGACGCCCTACGCCGACTTCACGGCTCGGACGCGCTCGTCTCGATCCGACGTTCACGCGGTCAATCCACTGCGATCCCGAGCGGCTTCGGCGCCCGCGATTGGCACTGCCGGTCTGGGTGCATCGGATGCCGAAGGAAGCCCGCGCGCACGTTGGTCTCGTTCGCTGGTGGAACAAGAACTTGTCTGACGCACTTAATTGGTGACTGCCCCCCTTAACAGGAATAAATCATGAGCTCGAAATTTTTCGCCGGCGCCGTGGCGCTTGCCACCGCAACCGCGGTTCTGGTGGCTGCCGGGCCGGCCTCAGCGCAGAGTTGGCAATATTTTGGCAATGCCACTGCCGGCGCGCCAGACTTTGCGGCTGGCGCTTACGGCTACCACTATTACGGTTACTATCCTGGGTACGCTTACCCGCCGGGTTACGCTTTCACGCCGTGGTATAGCTACCCCCCGCGGCGGCTATTGCATCGGAATACTTGCCGCACATTCCATCAGCCAGCACTGGAGCAGGGCCGGAATGGATCAGTCGATCCAAACGGCCCCACTTGTGCGCAAACCCTCCGAACCGGCACCAATGCTGCCGACGACTATGGCTCTTGTGCCACCGAACAGGAAGGGACGTTGGGACCGTTTCCAATCGTGGCACAAAGGAAGCCGCGCCTTGAGTGAAGCCAATGTCACTGCATCCCGAGACTCGCGCATGATGGGGTTTTTTTCCAATTTCGGGCGCCATCTGCTCCGATAATTCTGCGTCGAATGCACGGGTGGATAGGCCGAACGTCGAGACGGTTAACCCACGGCACGCTAGCTCCGGCGAAAAACTAGAACGTGAATCCGATGCCGCCGAAGCCGACGAACACATCACGCTGGGCTTGGGGGAAGGTGCCGTTTACGGTGGAAATACCGCTGGCACCTGCCGAGAGTTCCTGAGCAGCCAGCAAGGCCTCGTTGATGATATGGTAGTATTCGAACCCGTACTTCACGTACCAATTGCCAAGCCGCTTTGGAATCCAGAAGTCGAGCGGGGTTCTTCCCGTCAGCCCGGTCGCAAACACGCCGGC
>JASHRR010000035.1 GCA_030037185.1 Xanthobacteraceae bacterium
AGTCAATGATGCTGCAAGTACAATGGTTGGAGTTGCCTTCATGGCGAAACCTTTTCCCTCATCTATGATACGCAAATGCGCCATTTGCTATCGCATTCGCGACGGCACGGCCGATTTGCGTCCAGAGCAACTTTTCTCGGAAGCAGCGCCGGCTTCCTACACAAGCCGGCTACCCCCGGCCCCTTGGCCTGACAACCGGCGGACGCTGATTGCACTGCGAGGAGCCACCCCGCGCTTCAAGAACCCGTTTAAGGTCCGACCAACCTGGCAGCCGCTGGCCGCAAAAGGCGCAGGACCGGCGAAATGGGTCTGATCGCCATTGCCACCGTGGCCGGATGAGCGTCAGCCGTGATTACGAAGCAGAGTTTTCGTTGTCAGTCGGTTTCCCGACTCATTAGATGAGGATGCTAACGGCGTGTCAGCCCTGCAACACAAGCCATCCGATGAGCGCTCGGTACAGGAAACGCGCCGCTGTGCCCGGTAGCCGCGATCTGCATCGACCCCACGGCGCACGTTTCTTTGCAAAAAACGCTTCCGGCTTTTGGCAAAATTCGCAAATGGTCGGGTCGCGATCGCACGCCGCGGTCAAAGAGACATTGCGAGATGGTCGAGGGGCGGGTCCGATGGCTCGGACTGAGCGTATGGCCGACGGGGTCACTTCGAGATCGGCCCGCCGTGGGACCGAGCAAGCGGCAAGCGGTGCCGGGGCGGCGGAAGATCAAACGCTAGCTGGGCTTGTAAGGAGACTTAGCGATTCCCGGTCGGTTTGGGTTGCGGGCGCTCCTCGTGACCGCAAGGCCACCGGCCTTCCTGTTGGCGTGGCAATGGGCAGAGGCGTGCGCGCCCCGAGCCGATGGACACGGAGGGAGCGAATTTGGGCACCGCTTAGCGATCGTCCGACACCTTCGACAATTTCCATGTTGTCGCTCATATGACGCGCCACCGGATCGGCGTTGGTCCAAAACCGCATGCACAAGTCCCTCAAAGCAGTGAGAGAGAACTGAGACACTGAAAATCGGAGCTGCCAAGTAAGTCTGGAGACACACCGCGTCATTTGGATCGATTGATCTGCCTGATTCCGTCGCTGGCCAATCTGGCTTCTTCCCCGCTCTCATCAACACGACGGTACAAAGACAGTGGTGGGACCAGACTTCGGATGAATTGCGACGCAATGCATGTGCTCGCATAAACCGGAGAGATTCACAAAAACGTTATCGCGTCTTCATCCGCCAATAGGACATCTCCGTAGCCTGTCCCGGCCGATGTTGGTCCATTCCATGTTGAGTTGGCCACCATCGGCGCAAAACCCACTCTTAGGGAGGTAGTCGATGTCGAACGTCAGACGTTTCGGAACGCTGGGCCTGTTGGCCCTGATGACTCTCTCACTCCAATGGAAGGCCCACGCGGAAGGAATCAAGACGGTCTTCGTGATCGCCTTCGAAAACCACAACTGGACGCAGCCGGCCAACCAGTTTTCCGGTCCCATCCAACAGATTTTCCAGAACCCCAACGCCCCGTTCATCAACAGCCTGGTCAACGGAACCGCGGTCAACATCAGCCGACAGGTGGCCTACGCCACCGCCTACCACAACGCCCTTGCTACGACCAGCGGGAATAATCCCCATATCCATCCTTCTGAACCCAACTACCTTCCGATGTGCGCACCATGCAGGAAATCTTCCATGTGACCAAGCTGATTTTCCTGGGAGATGCCGAAAACGCCAACGATCTTTCCAGCTTGTTCGCTGACGGCGTGATTCCGCACGACGAAGATCAGGATTGAGACACAGATCAACAGCTGCCGATAGAGTACTTTGCCGGCGCAGGGATGCGCGATCGTCTCTGCGCTTTTTTGTGAAACACCGGCGATCTCTTTCCACAACAATCGCGGCCCGAAGCCGTAGTCGGTTTCGACCCGGCATTCGCGATCGAGAACAAGTGTCGCCCGATCGTCGACCCTGTAGGCGGCCAATGCGGGATCGCCGGATTGTCGGGTTTTCGGCTGCGTGCGAACGCCGTCCAGGTCGCGGCGATCCGGCGCGAATGATCGCGGGCAGCTTTCGCTGCGGCCAGCGCCGACGTCATGGTCTAGAACACGAACGGCCCATCGAGCGCATGGAAGGCTTTGAGCCTGCCGCCAACACCGGCGTCTCCCACTCGAGCGCGTAGAGCCATACGGGCGCGCGAGCCTGCGCGGCCTTGCGTTCGGCAAGCGTGATCGAGCGCAGCCAGAAATTCGACATCGCTGAGGATTGAGATCAGGCGCTCGGCGGGCGTCGCGGGCGGGGAAAAGCCGGTGATAGGACTCCACAGGGCGATCGGTGGACGGAGAAAGATCGCCATCTCATCTTTGACGCCGCCGACCAGCCACCGGAACTGTCGCGCGAGCGAGGCGGGTAGGCCGGGCGCCTTTTTGAACCGGAATCGAACGCCCGGCGACCCTTTCAACAGCCCAGCGTGTAAACGATCAGCAATGCGTCACGGTGCCAACGGGCCCCAGCGTCGCTGGCCCATGCACGTCCCGTGGTGAGACTTCCCCAAGACTTAGACTAGACTAGACTAGACTAGCGACAGCCGGCAGTTATTCCTGCCAATCCGTTGGCCATGGCATCGTCGATTAAAAATCGGGTTTAGTGGCAGTCGGAGTGATATTGCGGTCCCCCCAAGACGCTGACATTGTTTTCTGCACAAGCCTGTTCGGTCAACCCTTGTGCCCTGGCCGCGCGCCGATAACGTACGGTGGCGGACCAGGGAGCGTTGAATGCGCCCGCGTCATCGACCGTGAAGTTGACCTGGAGCAACTTGCCGTCCTCGCTGAGCTTGAACCGTTCGATCGCGTGTAACCGAGTTGTGTGCGGAACGCTGTAATTGTCGTCGATTAAAGTCTCGTCATTGAACCCGATTGTATCGACCACCAATTCCTCACCCTCATAGTGGCCGACGGATTCACCATACCATGATGGCGTGAGGCGAGCGGAATGCGGCACGTTCATGTAAATATGTCTGAGTTCTGTATTGCCTGAGTTTATCATGACGATTTTGCTGGGAGTCTGGATAAAGTAGATAGGCTGAAAGCCAGCACCGGAAATCAAGAACATTGGAACACCGGGAGGCCTGCAGCTTGCGCGCGACGCGTACAGGTACTCTCCAGCGAGCCGTGCCTCGTTATTCTTCTTCAATGCGTCAATCACCCATGGTTTCA
>JASHRR010000348.1 GCA_030037185.1 Xanthobacteraceae bacterium
ATCAGCTTACCAAGGTGGCCGGACCCGGCCGGTTACCCCATCTAACCCGCTTGTAGGGCGGGACGAGAGCGCTTCGAAGCCGCATTGGGCGCTGGCGAGGCCGCGACAGCCGGCGTTGCGCCAAGCCAAAATCCCAGCTCCGCCGATTTCACCTGACTGTTCGGGTCGAAGTAGGCATCCTGCCAGCTGTCGTTCGCGGCCAGGAAGTGCCAAGCCTTGTCCTTCTCGTTTTCGAGCCAATAGCGCCAAGCATAGTGGTCGTAAACGTCGAGACAGTGCGCCGCATACGCTTCCGCGATTGCGCGGTGCCCGCGAACGATCGCAAGGTTCTCATCGTTGTTATAGGACGCCTCGTAACCAAGATTGTGGCTGCCTGCGATCACCACGCAATTGTCGGAGAACGGATCAATAACCACGATCTTGTCGTGGATGACGGCGTGCCCCGCCCGGTTCAACTCGGCTTCCCATTGGCCGAAGGCGTCGTTGTTGTCGATGCCCTGAGTATGGATGACACGGTAGTCCTCCGGCAAAGGCGGATCGCCCTTTTTGCGTTTGACCGGCGTCTCGCCGCCGTTAATGGCCGTATAGAATTCGCCTGCTGCGCCAGCGTCAGTGACCGCGCCGCGGACGAACAGCGACGGCTTCGCCTTTAGGGCCAGTGCAACGGCATCGACGATGCTGGGCGCACCTGGCTGGAAAACAAGGAAGACGATGGCCTGCTGGGCTTGGCCAATCAGCTTGAACACCTCAGCGAGATCCGGCGGCATCGCCTGGCCGGCACCATGCGCCTTGCCTCGGGCCTTGGGCGTGTTCGGCGAGAACCAGACATCGACCGTGCCGCTGCTGTCCTCCAGATCAATGGTAACCCGGCCTTTGGCATTGGCATTCCGTAAGTAAGCCAGCGGATTGCTGGGCTTTGCCGCCGTCTCCCGGCGGCTTCGTGTCAGCCTTGAGACGATCCCAGTATTCCTTGTAGGCGGCGGCCATCTTTGCCGAGCGGGCGATGATGCTGTTGTTGGTTTGTGCGCACAGCGCATTAGAGGTGACATTCGTCGAGCCGAACAATACTGCCTGCGGCT
Source organism: Xanthobacteraceae bacterium (assembly GCA_030037185.1). Next base: position 1,080 of record JASHRR010000348.1, read on the forward strand.
CGTCCTTGACCAATATCTGGAACTTGTTGTGCCCAATGTGGCTGCTCGGCATGAACCGATCGATGACGTGGGCGCCAGCATCTTTGATCTTCTGTCTCTGGGCGGAATAGGTGTCCTTCGTTTTCTCACCGTCATTGTCTGTGCCGGGCATGTTGGAAAGGATGAGATTCAACGAGCCCTTCAACGCGGCCAGGTGGCCGATGACCTCCGGGTCTTCGAATTCATAGAGTGCGCAATACAGATCCGCGCCGCTCTCGACTGCTTGGTCCGGCAGGCTGGTCAACGCCTCGATCATCTGCCCCGCCAAACCCGCGCGCAATGGGTCGCCCGGCTTTTCGATATGCGATTTCAGCTCACTCAGCATTGATCCGTCCCCGTCGGTCAGAGCATGCGCGGTCGCCTGCGTCGCCAGAATGCCGCGATTGAAATAGGCCGACAGCACTCCGTAGTCTGGGCTGAGTTGGATCTGGTTGGACACCAGCGGGTCGTAATGCATGGGCTGAAGTTTCCCGGGGCTGCCCGTCATCGGCACGATTTTGTATTTGTAGACACCGCCGCGCTTCGCGTAGACGTCCTTCCAGAAAAACTTCTGCACCGGGTCATCCGCCGTCGTTCGCCCTGGCCCTGCGTCCTGGCCGTCGAAAGTCGCCATGGCGGGCAGGCATGTCTCGGTCCCCGCCCGAACATCGATCCGGTACACTGCACAGCCGAGGCAGTCCGTCAGCTTTCCACCGAACGTCCAGGCAACAACTGCGATGTCATTGTTGGCAAACGCGACAGCTTTCATAGGACTATCTCCACGAATAGTGGTAATTTGTTGCCGTGTCGGCGCGCGCCGCCTTAACGTTGACCCGGTCGAAACCGACCAGCCCGCACTAATTGCACAGTTCGGGTCACCATTGCGCGATTGTCGCGCTAGACCTGCCGCGGCACCGCAAACAGCGCCGAAACGGTTGCAAGTTCAATACCGCAGCACGCGACCATAAACCAGAAGACCGAAGCGCTATCAGCAGACGATCAAAACCAAACGGAGAACCGGCTGAACCGGCTTTGTGGCCACTCCATTGCCTGATCGTGTCGTGCAGGGTCACGACCATACTCGTTCTCAACCGCAACCCAATGGGTCACCGAAGGTGATGCCGAGAAACTGTAATTTCCATGTTTCGTTCGGCTCAATCCAAATTCTCTACCAAGATTGTTTCGAGAGGGAGAGCTTTTCTCTACTGTCTCGTAAAGATGCTGGGTCTCAATCGCTCCTGCAGGTCGCCAACGCTGCGAGCGAGGCAATCGACACGGGTGAACATCGACGAAGGAAGTCGAGGACGATGCGAGCTCTCTCGCGAACGTGTGAATGGAAGACCAGGAATACCCCGATGGCCCTGGCGGCTTCTTGCCGTTGTCTGCTCGGCTGTCGAAGCAAGTGGGAGTTTTCTGCGTGGTCAAACTTTCCAGCGCCGCCTATTCGCGGCCATCTGCGAATAAAGACCGGTCAACATACGCAATTCGTCCAGGTCAGTCTGCGGAGCCGACTGGGCGGCGCCACAGACCGATGACCCTATCGCTTACGATCGCTCACCGTTCAATCCAACGCCCATCACGCCAGTATCCGCGGCCCTCATGTTCGCGCCAGACGTAGTGCTCATGTCGACGCCAACGCCAATCATCTGGATGAATGATAACACGAGCTTCAGGGGGATATTCATAGCGACCCTGCACATGCCAACAAACGTTGCGACTGCACGCGATTTCTGCCGAAACGGTCGCCGTAGACAGTGCTAATGCGCCAACACCCAACGCGACACCTATTGTAGCTTGATTGAGAAGCCTCATCGTCGAACTCCGTTGAGTCTGATTTGCGACACGGGCCTGAACTCTCAGACCATGAAAACGTTCCCGGCCTAAAATGATGAAGCGACTTCGATCGCGAACGTGTGAAAGCAGGCGAGGAGTCGATCGCGAACGTGTGAAGCGAACACCGGGAACAGGAACTCGTCGGATCCACTTTCTGTTTGGTGATCGACGTAGGCAACCTATCGGGCACCGTCTTTTTTTTAGGGGTCTCAACGACGCGCGTGGTTGCAGCCTCCGAGCGCCATCGGCTATCACGACGGCGGTCGAAGGATTCAGCAAATTCGTATCAGAATATTCGCCATCAACCGCAAGATTGCCAAGACGCTCGGGCTGGAGATTCTCGTGATGATGAGGGTATCCGCCACCCCCGCGAGCAAGAGCGCCCCCCCGCAAGCCCTGGGGCAGCGTCTCGATGAGGTCCGGCGGCGAGCCGTCGGTATCCTCGCCGCCTGGCCGGCACGATCATGCCCGGTGGCGCGAGACGGCAGGCGTGTGCCGTCGTTGCCGCAATGACCCCGGAGAGGCTGGAAACCAATTCGGTGCGCTAAGCCGACCGCAATACGTGCACTCCGGTTGACGCTCTGGAGACGATCGTGCAGGCCAGAATGACGCCTTTCCACACGCCGTGATCGGTGCCATGAACGCGGGCGCAACTCGCGTCGCCGCGTGACGAGGGGGCAGGACGACGCCATGATATCGAAACTGGTCGATCGCTGTGCCGCTGTCGCGACGATTGTCGTATTTTCCGTCGCAATCGCGATACTCTTCCGCGAATTTGCAAGCGTTAGCCCCCGCGAAGTGCTCGCTCGCCTGGCCGCCCTGCCGACGCGTCAAATCTTCGCAGCCATCGGGCTTACAACGACAAGCTACCTGCTATTGACCGGCTATGATTTTCTGGCGCTGCGCTACGTGGGCCACCAATTGCGATTTCGCGATGTTGTGTTTGCCTCGTTCATATCCTTTGCGTTCAGCAACAGCGTCGGCTTGCAGTTCTTATCCGGTAGCTCGGTGCGCTATCGCATCTATTCGGGTTTCGGGCTCAGCGCTGTCGCGATCGGGGAGATCGTGGCGTTCTGCACCTTCACCTATGCGCTTGGTATCGTTACTGTTGGGGGGCTGGTGGCTCTATTCGGTCCTGGCGAAGCTGCCTCACTCCTGCACTTTCCGCGGTCGCTCATATCAGTTTTTGGCCTCGTCTTGCTCGCCTTCGGCTTGGCCTATCCAGCGGTCGCCGCGGTCTGGCACAAGCCGATTTCGCTTGGACCGTATCAGCTGCGCCCGCCATCCCCAGCCTTGGCGCTGTCGCAAGTTGTGTTAGCCTCGGTGGACGCCATCCTCGCCGGGACGGTCATGTATGTGCTGCTGCCGGCCGATTTTGGCATAACTTTCCGGTCCTTTCTCGACGTGTATCTGGTTGCAGCGACGGCGTCGGTGTTGAGCTCGGTGCCCGGCGGATTCGGTGTATTCGAAACGATCGTCGCCGCGATGACGGCGCCGACGTCGAAAGCCGCGGAGCTCAGCGCCTTCCTCGCTTATCGGATGGTGTATTTCATCGGTCCTCTTACGGTCGCCATCGGGTGGTTTATTGCGCACCAGCTGCTGCGACGATCAGGTAAATAGATCACCGGGGGCGGCGAGCCGTCTTTCAGGCAAGGATCGGAGTGGCCAAGCAGGTGGGTGGTCTTCAGCGACTTTAAAATAGGGCGAACGGGAGACTAAGCAACTTTGGCGGTGGCGGGTTGTACTAACCGGGGTGGAACCTTCGAGAAAAGCAGGCTCAACCCCTCAGCCATCGTCGGATGCGCGAAAGCGGCATCACCGAGCGTTGGGTAAGAAAGGCCTGCAATCATTGCTGTTTGCACCGCGGCCATCACTTCCCCGGCCTCGGCACCGATCATCGTGAAGCCAAGGATCCGATCGTCGTTCTCGCCGATAAGCGCTTTCATGAATCCTTGCCTCTGCTCGGTCGCCTGCGCGCCAAGCACAGAGTTCATGGGCAACCTCGCGACACGCACACTGATCCCTTGGCGTTCCGCTTCGCCTTCACTTAACCCCACGTGGGCAAGCAGGGGATCCGTGAACATGCAGTATGCAACCAACCGATCGCGCGTGCTGCGATTCCCTCCTGCCAGATTGTCCCGAATGATGCGAAAATCGTCTTCGGATATATGTGTGAATTGCGGGCTACCGGCGCATTCTCCGATGGCCCAGACATCGGGCGCACTCGTCTCCAACCGGCCATTCACCTGAATGTAACCACGACTGTCGACCCGAACCCCGGCCGCCTCAAGTCCGATTCCGGCGGTGTTCGGGACGCGCCCAGCCGCGATCATGATGTCGCTGGCATCCATGTTCTGCTCACCAGACGCCGTCCGGACGACCAGCGTAACCCTCTCTCCAGATTGCCCCCGTACTTCGATGAGTTCGGCTTCTAGGAGAACCCGAATCCCCTCTTCACTGAGAATCCGCTGCATCTCTTGAGACACGTCTATGTCCTCCCGACCCATGAGCCGCTGGCCGGGCTCGATGATTGTCACGTCGCTACCGAAGCGACGGTAAGCTTGCGCCATTTCCAGGCCAACATAGCCGCCACCAATCACGATCAGATGCGGTGGCAAGTAGTCGAGTTCCAGAGCCTCGACATGTGTGAGCGGGCGGGCGACATCGAGGCCGCGAACGTTTGGAATGGCCGCGTGAGTTCCAACATTGACGAAGACATTGTCCGCCTCCAGCACACGCGTCCCTCCGTCATTCAAAACCACCTCAAGTGTTTTCGGCGCCATAAAACGCCCGCTCCCCATGATCAATTCGGTACCGCTCGCTTTGTAGTTCTGCAGATGCCTCGCAATCTGACGTTCAACCATTTCGTGTTTGCGCCGACGAACTGTCGCCATATCGACGGCGACCAAACTGGTCACCGTTCCGTATTGCGCAGCGTGACGGGCCAGGTGGGCAACCTTCGCGCTCGAAATCTCGTTCTTGCTGGGCATGCAGGCAACGTTGACGCAAGAACCTCCAATCCACCGCCGCTCCACGACGGCCGTCCGTCGCCCTGATTGCGCCATGTGCCAAGCCACGAGCTTACCGCCAGTGCCACTGCCAAACACTAGGACGTCAAACCGTTCTGGTTGCGGCATCCGCCTTCTCCTGTGGGGATTTCCCGCTTCAAAACCGAAGAAGCTTTTGGGGGATTGTTCAAATCTAAGCCTTATCCGTGCTAATCAACTCGCGCTGACAAAAGTTCTTACCCGCCCCACAAGCGTCTGAAACCAAGTGTGACGTGGGCCCCGGCGACGCAGCATCCTTGCTGGGGTGGCGGGCGCGCAACTCAGCGCTTGGCTGGCAATATCGCCGGCCCGGGCGTGTGGTTCGCGTTGCCGACCGTCCGTATGACATCACCTTATAGGGAAGGGGAAACGACTGGCTTGCGCTGACCTTCCAATAATTCCTGGTTGACCATGATATTCTCTGCCGCTTTGTTCCCAATCCGACATTTCGCAAACGCCTTGCCGTTGGATTCGTTCCGTCGGAAAGAGAGCGCGTCCACGCTAACCGGCTCCCATCTTTAGCCGCAAACTTGCGAGCAGCGCGCCGGTCTCCTCGCTGCAATCGACTTTGGCATTCCGCACAAAGCTCGCCCCGGACAGGGCCGTGCTGCCCGGCCGACAGACGGCTAGGGAGCTTCGAGGCTGATCGTGCTCGGCCCGTTCCCGTTACTACCCCCCGACCAGATCCCGCATTGGCTGTGGCAGTCGCAGTGTAGGGGACGGGGAGCACGGATCACAGCTTCTGGCGCGTTAGCGCAAATCCTTGGATTCCAATAGCGATGCTCTTTGTCGTCTTTTGAAGCCTCGATCGTATCGCAAGATACGTGATGCGGATGGCGTAGATATCGATAGCCAGCGAGAAAGCCGGTGAGACCGGCACAAAGACGTTGATTTCAGCTCGGCCTGGGCGCTGACGGGGACAACTTGTCCCGCGCATTGATGGGAATCATGCAACTGGGCTCGGCGTTCTACTACCTCTCGCGCGGAACGGGCTGTCACCAGCTTGCTGGACGCGCATCGAATATTTTGATCAGCGTTCACGCTCAACCGGGTTGCAGCATCTGAAAAGCAGCCTGGTGGCGACGCCGTCCCATATTGATGGCGCTAGCTCGCGGTCTATGCGGCGGCGCGACCTGTTCGTCATCGGGCCGGGACCTGACGACGGCAGACGCCGCGAACGTCACAGCTAGAACCCAGCTCGTATGGAATCTGAGTCGGGCCGTATCGCTCGATAACCGTTTTCGCCTCGGGATCGTACATCCGCTGGAGCAACGTCCCTTCGCCCAGCCGCTGGCTGCGCAGGATGATGGCGACGGAGCGAACGGGGCCCCCTTGCTCCGCATGGATGGCATGCGGCGGCACGACGTCGACTTTGCCTTGGCTACCGGTGGTCACCGAGGCAAGCCGCACCTCAGCATAGCCCGGCCGGCTGCCGTCATCGATGCGCTCGTAGCGCTCCAGACTTTCGATGCCATCGAGCACGCCGTAGAGCACCCAGGCGTCCCCGTGGTCATGCACGCTGCCGGTCCGCCCGGGCACGCGTACGACGGCGTTGACGACAAATCCATAGGTCGGATCCACATAAAGCAGCAGGTTCTTGCGGCCTTCGGTCGAGGGCCATTGCTCCGATCGCGCCTTGACGCTCGGGTTTGTCACGAAGGCTTCGACCAGTGGTTTTGCCTTTTCCATACGGCGTCCATCGTCGGGCTCAGCCGTCCACACGTCTCGCAGATCGGCGATGAATCGCTCGAATGCCGGCAATCGTGCATTTGACATCCGCGTCTCCTCATCGTGACCCGTTTTCGAGCCGTGCAGCGCCAGCCCGATAAGCCGAGATTGCCTCATTCACGCCGCGATTGCTCTCTGCGGGCAAAAGGGCCCAGCTACTTTGCGTTGTCCTCCCGTGTCGGTGGGACAATGCGCGAACTCAATGCTGCGCGTTTCAGTCCGCCGGCGCAACAACGAGAAGCGCGAACGTCCACCGGAGTTGCTTGTGACGCAAGGAATTCGGGGGCATGTGCCGTGACGACACTATATCCGCCGTCGTTGCGGGCCATGCGCGCGCCTCGCGCCGGGCGCCGCTGCCGCCCGGCGCCCTCGCATGGCCGGTGAAGGCCCCGCATTACGGCCAACATCAACCAGGTCGTGGTCGAGCTTAAAAAAAAATCCGACACTGGCCTGCGGAACGACGCGTGTTCGCGCTCAAGTTTCCTGCTCCGCTTCATCGGTGATCTTCACCAACCGGTGTCCGGCGCGGACAACCACAATGGCGACGACAACGTGGAGGCGTTGAGCGGCCCAGGCCTGTCCCTCCCCATTTGTGACGGCTAGTTCGTGTGTGCTGACGGAAGTCGGGCCGCTCTTGGGCAAGTGCTGCTGACGGAGATCACGGCTGTCGATCGCGAAAGGGGTGGCGAGCCGGCACAGGATTGGGCCTGGGAGGCCCGTTCGCGCAAGAGCACGCCTATGGCGATCCGCCGCTATCCGCGGGCGAGACGCAGCGCTCGACCGCGCGTACGCAGAGCAGGCAAAAATTGATGCCACCCTGCAACTCAGGCGGGCCTGGTGCTTGCCTGGTTGCTCAATCAAGCCTTGAAAACAGAGAAATACCGTTGGCCCATTCCCGCGGATGGAAAACTAATCAGAAAACAAGTTCTGCAGCGGATTGCCGGCCAACCCGCAAAATCCCGTCTTCGCGTCTCGATCAGCCCACCTCCACATCATGCATCCTGAGCCCCAGCATCTGAAAAACTTCGCCCGGGCCAGCCAATGGAGGCGCGGGAAAAAAGTCCTGAATAGTGCGTTTTTCACCCGATTCCACCGCCCCGGATTGGAGCGATTGCTGGCCTGCCACAGGTTCATCCATCTGATCCGAACCATCGGGCACCACATCGACCGCTTGGCCTGCCGTTCCGTTAGTATCATGGGTAGGCCATCCCGCTGGAGGAGCCAGGGTTTCGCGGGGAGGCGTCATCCCGCGGGCCTCTAACGCGCAGCCAATGGATGGCGTTCCTGATCGGCTAGGAACAGGGTTAACGCGAGCCTTTCCATCGCGGCTCGCCGGCGCTGCGTGCTGCCGAGATCTCAGGACTTGAGGTGGATCACCTTCCGAAGGAGAGTCCCTACCGCATCAAACACGTCGCCCACCGCGCTTCACTGATATTTGCGATCCCTTCAAGGAAGAAGAGTAAAGGGACGTGCTAGCGAAACCCATGCTGTGGGTCGACCTCTACCCGCATCCGCAGGGCGCGACACATCGATGGCGCCTGTGTAGCCGACGGCCTATCTCGCCTGATTTCGACCACAATGATGTCGGCACGGCGAACCGTGGTTCTCCTGGCACACCATTGACGCCGGTGCGTGTTGGGGTTCAAAAAACGTCCTCGCTCCCGCAGGTCGTCAACAAAATCTTTGGCCGCTTCGCCTGACCTCCTCCTTGATCGTAAGCGATGCGGCACGCAGGTAATTTAGAAGCCGGGTTCAGCGCGGTCCTAGTTTAGCAGGCTCCACCCGTGTCGATCTCGAGTCTTCGCGGGCTTGCGTGGAAGCCGAGCCTTATTGAAAGCGCACACTGCACCGTGTGGCCGGTATGCTGGTCACCTCAAACTTCCCGCCAAGCTGGCGCGCCAGCCCCTGAACGAGTTTCAACCCAGATGATCGTTGCTGGACCAATTCTAGATCGAAGCCTGGGCCGTCGTCCTCGACATAGAAGAGAAACGAGTCATCCTCTCTTTTCAACCGAACCCGAATAGTCCCTGCAGCCCGTCCATTCAATCCATATTTGACGGCATTCGTAAGCAGTTCGTTCGCAATCAGTGCAAGCGGCATCGCAGAGTCGTTCGATAGCCGCACCGCGTCGGCTTCATAGTCGATGTCCACTTCCTGCGGAAAGGTCTGCTTTGCGGTTTCACAAACGGTATTTAGAAAATCATGCGCGTTGAATCGCGTCGCGTCGGGCGTAGTGTAAAGGACACGCTGCGCTGCCGCCATGGCCATGATTCGACCGCTCGCCTCCTCAAGTACCTCTCGCGCCTCGGAGCTTTCAGCTCGTTGCGCTCCCGCCTCTAATAGTATTTGCAACATCTGCATATTGTTTTTGACACGATGATTCAGTTCGTTGAGCAGGACCCGCTGCTGGGTCTCGGCGTGTTTGCGCTCGCTGACATCAACCAGCATATTGATCGCCCCGATAATCCTGCCGACCGCATCGCGAAGCGGTGTCGGATATGGGATGAAGGGAACCCGGGTCCCATCGGGACGCTCGGCCACTAATTCGGCGTTGCGGATGGCACGACCCTCTTTAAGAGCGATTGCCATTGGGCACTGGTCATAGGGGAGAGGCGTCCCGTTCGGATGGTACAGTTTCCACGTCACGCACCATTCGTCGCTGCCGATCGTCGGCGGGCGGCCCGCCAGTTCCGCAGCCGCCTGATTATAGTAGGTAACCTTGCCTTGCGCGTCAGTCGTGTAGATCGCCGCCGGGATGGCCGCGATCAGTTCCTGGAGCTGCCGTTCGCTGTCGCGGAGCTTCGCCTCCGACAGCTTGCGCTCGGTAATATCGCGGGCGATTTTGGAGGCGCCGATGATCCCGCCTTGATCGTCCTTCACCGGGGACACGGTTAGCGAAACGTCGACCAGCGTTCCGTCCTTGCGGCGGCGCACGGTCTCATATTGATCGATTCGCTCGCCGCGTCGAACACGGGCAAGGATCTCCGGCTCTTCATGGTGCCGATCCGGCGGTATGAGAATCGTAATGGGTTTGCCGACCACCTCCCTAGCCTTGTACCCGAAAAGTCTTTCGGCGCCTTGGTTGAATGTAGCTATGATCCCATTGAGGTCTTTGCTGAGAATCGCATCAACGGAGGATTCGACCACAGCCGCGAGGGTGCGGTTTAACTGTTCGAGGTTCCGCTGTCTTCGATAAAGTTGCGCAAAAATCCCAACCTTCGTGCGGAGAATTGCCGGATTTATAGGTTTCGCAACATAATCCACTGCGCCCGTCTCGTAGCCCTCGATAATCTGCTGATCGTCATCCAAATATGCAGTCAAAAAGATGATCGGTACGTTCGCGGTCTTCTTGCGCGCCTTGATCATCTGAGCGAGCTCAAGTCCTGTCACTCCAGGCATGCGGATGTCGAGAATAAGCAGAGCAAATTCGTCGGCGAGCAGCGCAAGCAGCGCCTCTTCGGCGGACTCGGCCCGAATCAGTCGGTAACCGGGGTCGCCCAGGATCGCCTCGAGGACAGTCAGATTTTTCGGCTCATCGTCAACGATCAAGATGTTGACGGGTGCCTGTTCAGGCAACATGGGAGCAACGGCAGGGGCGATTTCGCCGCCTGGATTGAGGTCGTCTCCACTCGAAGAGTTAACGGAAATGACGGCCGGTCCCTTGGAATTGAGGTCACTCTCACCCATTGTGCGCCCCCTTTATGACCTGCGCTAAACCCCGGCGCGTCCGAGGTGGGGCGACACGGCGGCAACGGCGCCGGTCAGATACGAGATTTTAACATACGCCAACTTCGGATGGTATGGCAATGGGACTTTCGAAGGCATCCCTGCCGACGGTCGGCGTCGCCATCGCCTTGAACTGGCCAACGAAACAGCCAACTGGTCTCAGCGACAACAGGTGTGCGTATTCACGGGCTTACTAATCGCTTGCACCAGTGCCTTTGCCGTGAGTGGCAAGATCGGAAGAGTGCTCAATCGTGCGTCCTCACGGATAAAATTGTCCCGGTACCCCCCCCCACATCCGGCAGCAT
>JASHRR010000349.1 GCA_030037185.1 Xanthobacteraceae bacterium
CGGCAGTGAACAGCGCGATCGTGCTGAGCAGCGCTGCAACCGGGTGCGATTTCTCAAAGAATTTGACCGACAAGACCGCGGCCAAGCTCCCGAAGATATAAAAGTCGTACCATTCGATGACATTTCCTCCCGCCGCGGCAGTGATCACGCGTCGAAAGTTTGGCGGAACGTGAGCAACCATGGTTATTCCCCCTCGCTTGGTCTTGACCCGGACCGCGTTCGTCGAGCGAAATGCAAATTGCGGGCGGAAGCCCCGACATGTGATCTTCGTAGAGCGCTCCTCTTCTACGACCTTCGCAGGGTACTTCCCCTTTCGCAGCGTACCTCACCTTTTGCGACTTTCGTAGGGTGCCCATTACAACTTTCGTCGGGCGCCCTCTCTGCGGGGCTGCCGCCTCATCTTACGACTTTCGTAGGCCATTCGCCGCTCTCGACTACAAATAAGGTATGGCGGCGACGGCTAAGCACGAAGCTCCTTCCAAGTCTCGCCCGCTGCTCTTCCCTGCGGGAAACCGCGTGCTATTGGTCACCCATTGTCTAATGCACTCGAATGCGACACAGGCGACAAACGATGAAATCGCCCGCCCGGGCGCGCAATGCCACGAGTCGTCAACGGCGATATTACCGGACCCTCTCGGCGATGTCTCTGACCTCGTGATCAACTAGTTTGAAGTTTTCCCGCAGTGCAGCGGTCGATTGTGCAATGCAAGAAGGTCACTGTCGGGCATGTGGGGTGGGTTGGATGCCCTCCCCATGGGCGCAGCCGGCTTCCCGCAGCGAACCAGAAACTTGCCAGAACGGCCGTTTCGGCCTCGGTCCGATCGCCGCGTCCTGCCCAGATTTTGCCGCGCTCGATCCGGCGAGCGGAATATGGCGAGGACGCAGGTGGCTCCGGGTCCAAGGTATCTGCATTTCAGCGGGGGCTCTTGACCCGCGAACCCCGAAATCCGCAACGCTCGCCTTGCGCTTAATCCGGCGTTAGGCCCCACGCTGAGCCGAGGCGGCGAGCCTGGTGCTCGCGACGTAGAGGGCCAGCGCGGCGGCGTTGGAGACATTGAGGCTTGTGATCCGGCCCGGGAGCGCGAGCCGTGCGATCACGTCGCAACGCGCTCGGGTGAGATGCCGCAGGCCTTTGCCTTCGGCACCGATCACGAGGGCGAGCGGAGCGGAAAGAGGCAAGGCCGCGAGGTCGGCGTCGGCGCCGCTGTCGAGCCCGACCAGAAACGCATTGAGCTCTCGCAGCTGATCAAGTGCGCGGGCGAGATTAACTACAGTCACGATCGGCACGTATTCGAGCGCGCCGGACGCCGCCTTGGCGAGCACGCCGGTCGCTTCCGGACTGTGGCGCTCCGTGGTCACCACGGCCGTCGCGGCGAAAGCTGCTGCCGAGCGCAGGATCGCCCCGAAATTGTGCGGGTCGGTGACCTGATCGAGCACCATCACGATGCCGCCTCCGGCGACGTCCTCAAGCTCCGGTGATGCCAGCGGATCGGCTTCGGCGCAGAGGCCCTGGTGCACGGCATTTGGCCCGGCATTCGCCGCGATGTCTTCGGGGCTCGCCAGCGTCGGCGCGATGGGAAATGTGACTTTATCATCGGTCAGCCGCCGCAGCGCGTTTTCAGTTGCGAGCAGGCGATGGAAGCGGCGCTGCGGGTTCTCCAGCGCGGCTTTGACGGTGTGCCAGCCGTATAGAACCGCGCTGCCGCCGCGCAGCGTGCCGCGGCGAGGCATGGCTTGGGGTTTGGCGAAACGGCTACCGCCAGGTCGGCTGCCAAGCAATGGCTTCCGGTCGCGACGCCTCATCGGTGTGCCGAGCCGGGGTGATCTGAATTGCGCTCGCCCATGCGCGCGTTGTGTCACGTCGGCGATGGCTTGGCAATTTTTGCACCAGTTTGGCTGTCGCCCAAGCCTACTCATCTCTTGCGGCTAAAGAACGCCTCGAACGCCGCCTTCGCTTCGTCCGACTTGAGCTGCCGCTTGAAAATCTCCGATTCCTCGTCGATCCGCCTCACGATCTCGGCGGCAGAGCCGCGGATCAGGCGGCGCGATGCGGCCACGGCCTCGGCGGGCAGCGCCGCGATCTGGCGCGCCGCTTTCAGGGCCTCGGGTTCGACTTCGCCGGCAGGCACCACCTCGTTGACGAGGCCGAGGGCCTTAGCGTCGTCGGCGTCAAGCGGGCGGCCCATCACCAGAAGCTCGAAGGCGCGCCGCGTACCCATGAGGCGCGGCATCAGCAGGCTCGAACCCGCTTCCGGCACCAGCCCGAGAACGGCGAACGGCGTTGAGAAGCGTGCATCGATCGCGGCGACCACATAGTCGCAGTGCAGCAGCATGGTGGTGCCGATGCCGATCGCCACGCCCTCCACGGCCGCGACCAGCGGCTTGCCGGCGTGGGCGATGCGGTGCAGGAAGCGCATGGTCTGCGGCCGTAACCCCTCCATATGTTGGGCGGCATGCAGGAAATCGTTGAGGTCGGCGCCGGCCGTGAAGGCCTCCGGGCCGCCGGTAATCACCACGCAGCGGATGCTCTTGCTGACGGCGGCATTTTCCAGCGCTTCGGACAGCGTCTCGTACATCGCGTCAGTGAGCGCATTGCGCTTGTCGGGTCGGTTGAGCCGCAGAATCCGGATCGGCCCATCGTCGGTGACGATCACATGGTGGGTCATGGCACACCTATGCCGGCCTCAGCCATCAGCACCGCGTCGGCGCCCTCAGTGACGACGCGCGCGAGCGCCGGCACCTGGACGGCGAGATTTTCCGCGAAGAACCGAGCGACCGCGATGCGGCCCGGCGCGTCGGTGGCGTCGCCTGCCGCCCCGCCTTGGCGAGATGCTGCAAGCGCCTCATCGGCGAGCAAGCAGCCGCCGGCGGCGGACGCGAATAGACGCAGATAGCTGGTCGCGCCCGCAAGCGCCGCCTCGGGCCTGGCTCCGAGCGCAGTGAGGACCCACGCGGTCGCCTGCGCGAGGCCGTCGGCCGCCTCGGCAAGGCGCTCGGCGGTCGCCCCGTACGTGGGATCGTTCGCGGCCTTCACGGCATCGACGGTTCGGCGCAACTCCTCGATATAGCCGCGCACCGCGGCGCCGCCGGCGAGCGGCACCTTGCGGGTGACAAGATCGATCGCCTGGATGCCATTGGTGCCCTCGTAGATCTGGGCGATGCGAGCGTCGCGATAATGCTGCGCGGCGCCGGTCTCCTCGATATAACCGGTGCCGCCATGGACCTGGATGCCCAGCGAGGCGACCTCGGTGCCGATGTCGGTAGAGAAAGCCTTCGCGACCGGCGTCAGTAATGCGGCGCGCTCGTGGGCCGCCTTGCGGGCGGCCGCATCGGTGGCGAGGTGGGAGCGATCGAGCGCTACCGCGGTCGCAAAGCAGATGGCGCGTGCCGCTCGCGTAAGCGAGCGCATGGTGAGGAGCATACGCCGCACGTCCGCGTGGGCGATGATCGGCACGGAATCGGTCGGCGCGATGCCGGCGGCGTCAGCGCCCTCGTTCGCCTTGCCCGGGTCGGGGCGCCCCTGGCGGCGTTCCCGCGCATAGGCGGTGGCCTGCTGGGTCGCGGTTTCCGCGATGGCGACGCCCTGGAGGCCGACGGCCAGCCGGGCCTCATTCATCATGGCGAACATCGCCGCCATGCCGCGGTTTTCCCCGCCGATCAAATAGCCGACGCAGCCGCCGCGATCGCCGTAGACCATGTGGCAGGTCGGGGAAGCATGCAGCCCGAGCTTGTGCTCGATGCGATTGGCGCGCAGGTCATTACGGACGCCGAGCCTGCCGTCGGGGCCGACCAGAAATTTCGGGATCAGGAACAGCGACAGGCCCTTGATGCCGTCCGGCGCTCCGGCGATGCGGGCGAGCACGAAATGAATGATGTTTTCGGTAAGGTCGTGCTCCCCGTAGGTGATGAAGATCTTGCTGCCGGTGATGCGATAGCTGCCATCCTGGGCGCGCTCGGCACGGGTACGCAGGGCGCCGACGTCGGAGCCCGCCTGCGGCTCGGTCAGCTCCATGGTGCCCATCCATTGGCCGGAGATGAGCTTCGGCAGAAAGGTCCTTTTCAGCTCTTCGGCCCCGAACGCCGCAAGTGCATCCGCCGCCGCCATGGTGAGCACCGGGCCGAGGCCGAACGCCATGGTGGCCGAGTTCCACATTTCGATGCAGGCGGCATTGACGGCGCGCGGCAGACCCTGGCCACCCCATTCGGCGGGCGCGGCAACGCCATTCCAACCGGCCGCCGCCCAGTTCCGATAGGCCTCTTTCCAGCCATCCGGCATCGTCACCTCGCCCTGGCGGAACAGCGCGCCGTGGCGGTCGCCCGGCGCGTTGAGCGGCGCCAGCACTTCGGAGGCGAAGCGGCCGGCCTCGCTCAGCACGGCGGTAAGATCGTCGTCGCCGAGGTCCGGGTAAAGCCCCTCAGCCCGCGCTGTGGCGAACCCCGCGGCGTGCTTGAGGGTGAAGACGATATCCTCGACCGGCGCCCGGTAAGCCATGGTGTTCTCCGGCTGTGCGTTATGCGTGGCTGTGGCCTGCGCTTCCCGGTGCGAATCGGCTCGACGCAAAAGGCTCGTCGCAGCCGCGCCGCGAATGCCGCGCGCACTCTACCATATAGGTCAAATCGCGAGCGCGGCTGGATTTGGGGTGGAAGAATCCGCTGACGGTCGCCCACACGGTAAGCCCGGCCGACAGTCAGGTGGACACGCCACTCCTCCCACGGCCTTGCCAACCGCCGCCGAGGTTGGGGATTGACCACCGCCCGAGGTCATAGGTGAGGCCGCCCAGCGATTGATCTGCCCCGCTTGCGCAAGTATGGTCCGGCGCGCCTTGTTGGGGCGTAGCCAAGTGGTAAGGCAGCGGATTTTGATTCCGCCATTCCCAGGTTCGAATCCTGGCGCCCCAGCCAACAAAAAATCAATAAAAACGCAGACTTCTGCCAAATCCGGACATCGCGGACATCGCGGAAAAATCGGAACAGACCCCGCACAAGTGCCGCACAAAAGCCGGCACATTCATGTCCGACGGGCGCCATATTTCCGGCCGTGACCACCGGCCGCACAAAAACCGGCACAGCAGGACAGCGATGATCGAGCAAATCTTCAACTGCGAAGATTGCGGCCGGCGCGTTCACGCCTGGGTCATAAAGCCCGTGCCCGCGTGTGCGACATGCGAATGGATTCGCTCGCGCGGGTTCTTCCCGGATGAGGAAGCCGCCCTCCGAAAGCGGCTCAAGGTCGAGAAAATAAGCAAGACCCCCGTTCTGAGCCTCGTCGAGGCGAAGAAAGAGCACGGATGAAGCGGGGCTCCCGCGAAAAGGCGCGCGTCAGGAAGCGATCGCCAAAGAGCGGGTGCGCATCGCCCTACAACGCGCGCTATGGGCGGCCCTCCCGGATCTCGGTCCCGGCGCCGCCGCCGTCGAAGCACTCAAGAAGGCGATGATCAATCGGGCCTGGCAGCTTCTCGATACGGGATTCGGCGAGGCCTGTGACGCGCTGTTGGAGTTCCTGCCCGAAGCGGAGGCCGATGCGATGCTGAAAGAGTATTTCGAGCGGGAACCATGAAAATCCCAAAGATCATGGTCGAGCTGCAAGGCAATGTCGTCCGCTTCGAGCTGACCTTTCGCGATCGCTATGAGGCCACCGTCTATCACGACGACGTTTGCCAATTGCTGCGATCGGGGGGCGTCCGGCTCGGATTCACCTGCGCGCCGCAGCTTGGTCGTGTGGAAGCTGTGAAGGAGTGAGCGGAGGGGCGACAATGGCCAACGAAATACGCCTGACGAAAAACGAGCGCGCGGTGCTGGTGGCTATCTACCAAGCCAACGAGTGCGAAGGCGAACAGCCGGCCAATGAGATCATCGCGGAAGCGACCGGCTTGCCCATCGATGAGGTCGCGGCCGCTGCGCGCTACCTTATCCAGGCCGGGCTGATTTCGGAGGGCACGGAACGTCGCAAAGGCGAAATCAGCCGCGGCGATCTCAAGCCAAGTGGCCGCGTCACGTGGCGCTCGCGGGACCAGGCGGGGCCGTCAGGCTACGCCTTTCTGGGGGTCGATTTTGCCAGGGGCTTTTGGAACCGAAGGGGTGCTGCTGGTCCCTTAGCGCGTATAGGGTGCAAGCAGCAAGGAGCGAGAGCCCTCGCTGGATTTCTTGTCGGGTCCAAGGAGGCCCAGCGTTGGGCTCAGTTTGTGGCGAGCGATTGCGCGACCCCGGACCGGCGTTGGAGATTTTGTATGAGCGTCTTTGGCGGCCAGTAGACGCACAGATCGATGCGATCGGCAGCCAATCGCGGCATGGTCTGCACAGGTGAAAACTGAGAGAAGGTCCGAGGGGAGGCACGAAGGTATGACCGCTTTGCTCCCGATAATGTTCGTTCGCGGATCTTAGCTAATCGCGCGGATTGAGGCTGTCGACAGTACGTCTCCAACCGCATCAACACATTCCGCCGGAGACCGCACCGGATACGCCAGGAGGCGAAGCGTGGCTGATGGAGCTGTACGCCAAGTAGCAAAATGAACAAAGCGTATCGGCCGTAGACTTGCCGACAATACGTTCGACAGTAAGGAGTGGGGACAGTCGGCGAGCACAGCAAAAGCAGCGTCTCCCTCATCAAGCGCCGCTTTTCAGGTTTCTTCGGCTTCGCTAACCCGAGCCTAGCTGCTCTATCCCAGCCGTCAAATTGTCTTGCAGGACACTCCCAGGGTTACCTACTTT
>JASHRR010000350.1 GCA_030037185.1 Xanthobacteraceae bacterium
TGCCGCCTGGGCCGAACAGAAAGTTGTGCGCGAAATCATGGTCTTCCTTCACAGCCATGGCGTGGGCACGGCGCGGGCGGTGCGTATCTTCAAAACCTATGGCCCCGATGCCGTACAGGTAATGTCGCAGAACCCCTATCGACTGGCGCGCGATATCCGGGGCATCGGCTTCAAGACGGCTGACGCCATCGCCATGAAGCTCGGCATCGAGAAGTCAGCAATGATCCGCATTCGGGCCGGCATCTCCTACGCTCTGACCGAGGCGATGAAAGAAGGCCACTGTGGTTTGCCGACCGATGAGTTAGCACCTCTTGCCGAGAAGCTGCTCGAGGCGCCGGTCGAACTTGTCCGCACCGCGCTTGGTCTCGAGCTGACGGAAGGTAACGTCGTCGCCGAGCGCGTGGGCGAAGCGCCATGCATCTTCCTTGCGGGACTGCACCGCGCTGAGCGCACTATTGCCGACCGCTTGATCCGGCTGTTGCATGGCCCACTCCCTTGGCCACGGATCGATCCAGACAGGGCCTTGCCATGGGTCGAAGCACGGGTCGGCCTTTCCCTTGCGGAAAGCCAGCGTAGCGCTGTCAAGCTCGCCCTGGTGTCCAAGGTGCTAGTGATTACCGGCGGTCCCGGCGTCGGCAAGACCACTATCGTCAAAGCGATATTGCGCATCCTGGCCGCCAAGGGAGTCGGGCTCCTGCTCTGCGCCCCGACCGGCCGTGCCGCGAAGCGCATGAGTGAGGCGACCGGTTTTGAAGCCAAAACCATCCACAGGCTACTCGAAGTCGATCCGAAGAGCGGCGGCTTCAACCGCGGCGACGACAACCCGCTCGACTGCGACCTGTTGGTTGTCGATGAGACCTCGATGGTCGATGTGATGCTGATGCAGGCCTTATTGAAGGCCATCCCGAGCCGTGCCGCGCTGCTGATCGTGGGTGACATCGACCAGCTTCCCTCGGTCGGCCCAGGTCAGGTGTTGTCGGACGTCATAACATCCGGCGCTCTGCCGGTCATTCGTCTTACCGAGGTGTTCCGTCAAGCTGCACAAAGCCGCATCATTACCAACGCGCATCGGATAAATCAGGGAGCAATTCTCGATCTCGCACCGCCGGGAACCGATAGCGATTTTTACTTCGTGTCGGTCGAACAGCCCGAAGTTGCTGCGCAGCGCATCATCGAACTGGTGAAGACCCGGATCCCGAGGCGATTTGGCCTCAACCCTATTCGCGACATCCAGGTTCTCTGCCCGATGAACCGCGGCGGTGTCGGCACCCGAGCGCTCAACATTGAACTACAGGCCGCTCTCAATCCCGCAGGCGATCAGAAAATCGAGAGGTTTGGCTGGACCTTCGCTCCGGGCGACAAGGTGATGCAGATCGAGAACGACTACGACAAGGCCGTCTACAATGGCGACATCGGCTATATCGACGCTGTCGATACGGACGCCGGTGAACTCACCGCGAGCTTCGACGGCCATTCCGTGACATACGGATTCGGTGAACTCGATGCTTTGGTTCCGGCCTATGCAGCGTCCATCCACAAGAGCCAGGGCTCTGAATACCCGGCGGTCGTAATTCCGGTCATGACTCAGCACTACCCGATGCTGCAAAGGAACCTGCTCTATACCGGCGTCACCCGCGGCAAGAAGCTGGTCATCCTGGTTGGCCAGAAGAAGGCCGTTGCTATCGCGATCCGCAATGTTTCCGGTCGGCGGCGCTGGTCGAAGTTGAGCGAATGGCTGGCGTCCAGGCAATCCACCGCCATTGGCAAGAAACCAACGATGAATTAACGCAAACCGAGGCCGCAGGGTCTGCTGTTCATTCGGGGTTTGTCACGGGCCACGATCGATGCGCTTCGTGGGCAGACGCGAAGTCACGCACCGCATCCATGTTTTCGGCGCGACATTCATGGCGTCGGCTGCTCGACAATTTCGACAAGGATGTAGGCGGCGTGTCCGCGGTGCAACACGCGCCCGCCGTCCGTGCTGGTCATCTGCCAAATAAGCTACTCTTCGGCCGAGGAACGCCGCCGCTGCGGCCGGCGTTGGCTTGCGCCGTGAGGCTTCTACCTTGGACAACCTCGCGCAGCCCCCGCTCTTCGCGGTGGCCTGCTTGCCAAGCAGCCAACCGAATTTCGCGACGGCAGCGCACGGGTATCGGTCGCTCACTCTGGTGATGCGCCACCGGCTGAGGCGACTTCCAACGTTGCTCCCCCGTTGGGGGTTGCGCATATCTCAGGCCGAGGAATTCTCGAACGCTGACGGCCGGATCGAGCTTGCCTTGAAACGTCCCATCGGGCGCCGTTACCAGCGTGCCGGCGGCGGCGGCCTCCAGAGGCGCTGTCGCCAACACGCACGCGGCGGCTCCGCCCACCAACACCCTTGCTATCCTGTTTCGCCACTTCTTCTTGCACCTCATTTGTTTTCCTCTCCTAGCTACTTTATACTTAGCTAAGCGCTCCTAATCGACGTGTTTTCATTGGCGTCCTCCGATCAATTGCGTCAACGACGGCTCGACCACATCAAATGCGTGCGGCGCAACGACCGATAAATTGCGTGAAGGTGAGACCGAAAAATATCTGAGTGAACGCCGGCCGACGGCACCCTCACCGCCATTTCACCCTGGTGGTCTCGGCAAAACCCTTTAGCAGCTCGCCCATTCATCGCTTGATCCGAGTATTTCAAAAGAAGCAGATAACGATGCGCGGAGGCCCACTGTTGCGCCATCGCCCGGCGGATTGTGTCCGTGTTGACACGCAACGTAAATCAACCAAAATAAAAGTATGGACACCGTGACCGAGAGCCAGTTACCTAAGGCAAAGATTGAACTCCCGCCGGTTCATTCGATCACCTCGTCGGCGATGGCGAGCAGGTTTGGCGGAATGGTCAGACCGAGCGCCTTGGCGGTCTTGAGATTGATGGCAAACTTGAACCTAGTCGATTGCTGGACGGGCAAATCGCCGGGCTTTTCGCCAT
>JASHRR010000351.1 GCA_030037185.1 Xanthobacteraceae bacterium
ATGAGGGTGTTCTTGCCGCAAGTTCGGCGGCCTCGCGCTCATGTTGGCGACGTCGGCTCGGCGGAGCTAACACAGCTGTTAACATAGACTAACATTCGCCATATATTAAGCCCGGAGGAGGATTGCAGATGAAGGGGATTGCTACCTGCGCCTTGATGGCGCTGACGATTGGGACGGCGGGAGCGGCAGAAGGCCTCAACGACAGTGCCTATTTAGAGCCGTCCGCATTGCCGTGCCATCTATAATGGCACGGACGTCCGCACCCTGAGTGCCAATGCCCTCATCGGAGTAGGTCACTGCTTGGGGATTGTCTCAGGTTTAGTCTATGCGGGTGAAGGGGTCTGCCCACCGCGAACCGGAATCTTCGACGCCCAGGCGGTCGAGGTTGTTGTCACTTATCTGGATGCGCGACCTGCTCGATTGAACGAGCGGTTTCTCAAAGTTGCCCTCGAAGCACTTCTCGACGCATGGCCGTGCAAGTAGCTCTACGTGCGGGGCGCCCGTCAACACTTAATCCGAACGTAACCGTCAGGATGCGCGGACATGCAGACAAAGAAAAAGGCTCCGCCGAGGCAGAGCCAGAAACCTTCCCGCGGCCAGCCCACAAAAATTGATGAGTTCAAAACCGAACGCCAGGGGCGGGGATGCTGCCCCGACCAGTTGGGATGGGGCTAGGTCGGGGTCGCTATCTGCGCGGCAGACTAACCCCAGATCGGGATTTTTTATGTGAGCTACCTCACACAGGGCGTGGGGCACCCAGCCTTTTCACGCAACTGGGCCGGTGGCCCAACCACCTACCGGCGTATTAATATCTCTAGCCCGTCTCTGCGGACGGCATATGGGGCCGCTGGACAAGGTGCCCGGGCTCGATCCCATCCGGGTCCGGGCGTCACAAGCCGTCGTAACGAATTCAAGCGACCGTGATCGGTCCCCGGGAAGGGAACCAATGTAGGTTTGTCGGGTTGGCGACGTAGGGTCGCCCTAGAAAGCGACCATCAAGCCACTGTGACTGCGGCGCCCCGATGGCTTGACATTCCACCCTGCCCCAGCCCCCTGCCAGGGCCTCGGGCGCCGCTTTCCTCGTTTGCGAATACAAGGAAGGCAAGCAATGTTCACCACTTCTTCGCGTGAGATATTCTTCGCCCTCGCGATCGGGATTGGTATCACGGTTGGTCTCTCAATCCCCGCGGCCCACGCCGCCTGGCGCCACCATCGTCATTATGGGTGGCAGCAGCGGCTCCATCCGGACAACATCTACGTGTCCCACTGCCGAGGAGGCTGGGTGAACTGCGGTCGGGATTCGGCCAAGCGCCGCCAGGACACGAACCCGCAGTAGCCCTGAGATTGAATCTTCGCTCCGATGCCCGCCCTTGCACCGGGTCATCGCCGTGCGCCGCATACAAGCGCCACACGTCGGTTTCGAACTCTTGAGCGGCCTTTCCTCGACAGCTGCTTGCTTTCAGCGTCACCGCCGGCTGTCCGTTGCTAACCGCTCCCCGCCGAACCGCTCGGCAAAAGCCTGTGCGTCTACCGGCTTCGAGAAGCAGAACACCACGAAGTCATTGTCGTCGCGGCGCAGGGAGTACGTGAGCGGCGCGACCGACAGGGTGTTCGCAAAACTGCGCACGATTGCACCGTTCTTGAGGCCACGCACCTTCTCCGCAGCCAGCACGATATGGTGTGGCCACTCACGCTGAAGGTCGGCACGGGTAATTTCGCCCTTACGACGAGTCATGACTTGCCAACCCTACGCTTTCCGACCCTGGGCCGTCGCACCAATGGCGCAGGCGGCTTCTTCTTGATGATCATCCTGTGCAACCGGAGATCGCCGTCATCGAGAAACCTGCCGATCATGTTCACGGGAATCTGCTCGGCGCTGACTGGATCAAGCTGGTGTCCGGACGCGAACTCAAGACCTCGATCGGCGCCAGCCAGCGAAGCCTTCAGTCGAGCATGAAGAATGCCCGAGCGGGACTCGATCACGACCGCGCCAACGGCGCGGCCGTCGGAATGGCGATAGGTCAACCAAAAGAGCTTCGGCGGTTCGGGCTTCTTGGCCATGCGCTAAGTATCGACCGCAGGGTAAGTACCTTCAATCCGATGCTTATGGAGCAAGGACGGGGGCCGCGCGATCGAGAGTTCGGCTAGCTGCGCTTCACCGCGAGTAGTTTGTTTGGGTCAGTCTTGAATTTCTCCGCGGCCTTTTCGATTGCGTCGCGCTCATCGGTGGCTTCAACGCTACCAAGAAACTCGATTCTCGCGCTGGCGCGGACAATATCCCACGACATGGGATGTGATGGTGGGAACTTGGGAAGCATCCTTCAGATATCGTCAGGAATTAAGCCGGGTGACGATGATGCCGGAGATGGCTTTCGAGACGCTATGAAAAAATCGCCGGCCTGCTATTCAGCTGCGGCGACAGCCGATGTGACGGCGCTCGATCAACGTTGAACAACCCGTCGACCAGCGTCGGTGATTATTAAACGAACGACCTCAATCGTCCGGCCGCCAGTCTCAATGGTCTCGCGGCGTGGAGTTGCAAGCCCAGCTTGCACGAGGCCACCGATCATGTCGCGATCGAACCCATGCACGAGCGCAAGCTGGTCCTCCGTCACGCCGTGCAGAGCGGCGTCGAGTAGCGCCAGCGCATGACGTTGCTCCTTGTTGAGGCTTGGGTCTCGTGGAGGCACCGCCATACGGGCAACGGTATCTGAGTCGTTCGACGCAGATGGTCGCCAAGGCGACACAGGCTATAAGAAACACCTATGACGAGCATGCATTGAGGAACACCCGCGCCTTCCGATATAGCCCGTTCGCTGGGTGGCCTAGAGGGGTTGCTGATGAGCACGAGGGCTTCTGTTGAAATGTATCTTTGCGCCTTCCACCTTGGAAAATGCGAGCCTGACGAGAGCGTGGAGGACGCATATCACCGCGCACTCAACTTCGCTCGGGTAGGAGGATGGCGCGGTACGAGCCGTTTCCATCCTCCCCCATAAAATTCCGGACGGTGGGTTTTCCCCAGTCCGGCTTCAAAGCTGGCCTATCAGATAGGACCTTCCTTGATGTGGCACTGCTTAAGCCAAGCACCCGACCTTCCCAGTGTTGCAGCAAGTTTGACCTATCCTTCGTGCGTTCCGCAGCAGACATAGCGTCCGGGTTCAGAGCCCCAGCCTATTCTGCCTTGCATGCGCACCGCCATGCACACGGCCGCTTCTGCCGTGTTACTCCAGGGGTCCTCGCTCTGGTGCGGTGTTGTCGTTTCCGCTCCGTCATCACTTAATCGACCCCATGGGCCCCACTCGACGACACAAGACAATTTCGACGCACAGCGCTTATATGCCTTGTCTTGCTATTGCGGGTCCTTGCTTTAGCCGCCGCCGACTGGTTCCGCGCTTTCATCACCGATCTTTAGTAGCATGTCGTTCCCTGCGTCCCCGGAGAGCCCAACCACTGCATATATCCAGTTCCTTCGTGGCATGCGCTGGCCTTCGCCGACGAGCAACCGGCTCGGCACTCTCAAT
>JASHRR010000352.1 GCA_030037185.1 Xanthobacteraceae bacterium
AAGAAGCTCAATCTGGAAATTCGCACTGGCGAGTGGCGAGTGGTTTTTCATCAAGGCACGAAATCGGAAAGCAGCTAGACGATCAGCGCCCACTTGATGTCCATGGCTGGCTACCCGAACGGAAGGATCGGTGCAGGCCTTCGACGACCCACTAGGAACCAGCGGACCTGCCGGCGCAACAAGACACCGGCGCTGCCGTCAGAGCCGCACCGAAACAGTTGTCCCTATCGGCCCGCCTCGCACGCGGGTCTCATGTCCGCGGCGCACTCTGGCAAGTTCGTCAGAACCGATTTCACAAAGACCGGTTTCGCTGCGACGCTGCGACGGAACCCGCAACTTCACCTCTCCTATTCTCCTATTTGTTGTCTACGCTTCGAGGCGGCGCAGGACGCGCTGGAACTACTTCCCCTTAAGGCGCCACCCACGGCCTCCGTTGGGGGGGCGTCTACCCGCCTTTGATGGCACGAAGAAATTCGGCCGTCCCTTTACGGTGTCGTAATAATGCCAATGCTCCCCTTCCTACCAGCGGGAACCGCCGGGCCGTCAGACTACGCCTTCCGGGGGGCGGATTGCCGGCAGGTGAGCCCCGCCTACGCGTAGGCGAGTGGGCTCGACCGGTCGCCATCATCGGAATGCGCAGAGGTCATCGGGTGGCGAACGGAGGGCGTTGACAGCCAGAGCAAATGAGGACGCCTGCCGCAATGTGAGATGACCTTCCTATCCCAGCTCGGCAATAAATCGCGACGGCCTTCCCTTCGCTGATTTGGGGCGCCACGGTCTGCACAAGCATTGCTGTGTCACAGTCACCAATGACGCAGGCAATCCCTGTCCGGAATGGGAAGGAAATTCTGGGGAAAGCTCAGCTTCTCTTTCTCTCTTTCTACGACCGGACTGAATCGAGCGCGAACGTAATGCTTGCGACGAGCCCAAAGGTGGAGGCTGCGGCGAGCGCATAGCCGGAGTCTGTGCAGAGCGCGCACGAAGGTGGAGGTTGCACTGGGCGGGTGGCTGAGCGTGCGCGTCTGTTCGCCTCGTACCGTCCCATCACGCATCCCGATGCAGCGCCCAATTGGGCCAGCGGCCGGTAGGACGAGCAGTCCCAGCTTGTAGACCACGGTCCGACGAAGCGACCACCAAGTCCGCCAACAATAACCCTCTGATGCACCCTTTAGCTTTAGCCGCAGTCGATGCAAGGACCAGCTCGACACCGATGGCGCCGATCCTGAATAACATTCTTACGTGTCCGTCTGCGCCGAGCGGCACAAGCACTCGCAGGCTCAATCCCGAGCGCTCGGTTCAGTTCCTGTAGGCGCTGGAGCAGTCTGTGCGGCAGGCCTCGAGCGT
Organism: Xanthobacteraceae bacterium; assembly: GCA_030037185.1. The sequence goes on from JASHRR010000352.1 coordinate 1,345, forward strand.
AAACGGCCGCGTCACGTGGCGCTTCGGCCGAAAAGGTGCGTAGCCTTATGAATTGGGCTGAAGGCTACGTCCAAGGAAAACTGATCGTGGCGCAAACCTCGCTTCCCTAATTGGGAAAGCTATTTCTGCCCACCCTCGTTTTTTTTTGTTGTGAGTTCCCCTAATGATCGGATCGAGGCTTGTAAAGAGGCTGGCCGAGCGAATTCAACATGTTTTGCGAGCCAACGACAGGGCCTTTTTTAGAATCGTAATAGGGATTTTTGATGCACTGGCTGCCAAACCCCCGATTCCTTCCGTCCACAGCACATTGTTCTCGGCTCATAAAAACGCAGTCAATGGCTCTAGTGTCGCCAATGATGCACCATGGATAATTTACATATGCCTGCACTTCTCCCGACGTGGTGAATACCGCGAATAATGAGAATACGGCAATGAGTAGCTTTTTCATCGTTGTCCTCCCTTGTTATGTTGGGCAGATCGCCGTCGAGTATCATACATCTTCAGCGCGCACCTTGGAGGTACCCCCGTCGGAGTGGTTTCGTCTCCGATCTGATGGGAAGGTCAGCGGTTCTGTGTGGTGCCAACGAGCCGCAAGCGGTCGAGGTCGTCCGCATTTGGATCACCGACGCCGGCCGCAAGGCGATCGAAAGCCCCCGAGCGGGGGCGCGCTCTACAGCCTTCCCGAACGCCGTCTTGCGCCCTGGCACTTACGACCGTGTTCGTGTCGCTGCCAAGAGAGGAGCACGGCGGCCGGATCGAGGAGGAGCGGTACCCCCGCCATAGGGCGATTGGTCCTCATTGCGCGGGCCACTATTTCGGGTCGAAGGCACCAGCGCCCACCGGTCGAAGACCGCGAGCCCTTTTCGTGCTAACGTTCAGTCGCACGCGGCGGCTCCATGCGCCCCATGTTATTGGCGACGCCGCTCACGTACTCCCTGCGCCGCGATTACAGCGACTCCGTCCGATACTCTATTCGGCTCGGGAAAAGGTGGAGCGTTGTGATTACCTTTTCGTGTCCTTTGGTACATTAGCGATATCGCAAGTGCTCAGAACGATTCCGGAAATTAGAAAAGTCATCCATGGCGAACCACCTCACTGCAAATTTGTCAGGGTTGCTGACCATCTCACTAGCACAAGAAAAATCATTGACTCGACTAGCACGTATGGCTCATCATCGGCCGATGTTGACTCCTAAACAAGTATTGCAAAATGTGTAAGTTCCAATCCACGCGCCGCAACACTTGTATTGACTGCGACGACCTCAGCCTACTCTCCACCCTGAGCGCAAAGGAGCCGACCAATGCTTCCTGACGACCGCTGGCAAGGTCGATCAGAATGCCGGCGTAGGACGGCCGGTCGTCTAGCTTTTCGAGGACCGTGTCGTCGCTGATGATTTCCGCGCGCTCCGCCATGCGGACGAGCTGCCACCATGCGAGCGGGCTGAACCAGAACACCGCGCGGTTGAACGCCGGCAGCAGCAGCACATAGAAATCCCGATGTGCGACGTGCGCTCGCTCGTGCGACGGCACGTCTTTGACCCGCGACTCGAGCAGGATGCCGAGGCGCGGCGCCCCCGCGCGACAGCAGGCTGCGGCGAACCTTAGCCCAGGATTTGTTCGACGAGGTCGTTAATTTGAATCCGGTCGCCACTGTGCATCGCGACTGCGCTGCCGCGATCAAGTCGATCAAGTTCGATCGCAAGACCGGCTATGTCAGCGAAGTTGTCCTCGCCGACAAGGTCGGCGTGGCAAGCTTCGTTCAATCTTCAATCGGCGTGGTCAACGACGAAACTGTCAATTCGATCGATCGCCTCGGCGAGCGGCTCGACCGCGCCATCAGTCGCGTCGGCCCCGAGGATCAGCGCGCGCTTGCAGATGCTCTCGAGGCTCTCGCCGGAGGATCAGCAGGAACTGGCGATGGAATTGCACCGGCGCTCGAGCGGAGTGGAGAGGACAGGGTTGCTCGGAATGGGCCGAGCCGAGCCTCAATGCACAGAGGGCGGACCATGGGTAAACATAGACTCGCTTTTATTGCGTTTGATAGTACCAAAGAGAAGCATGCAGTGGCAATCGCCGACGCGATCGGGATGACGAAGTGCGCTATCTGGGTGAGGTCCACCAACGAGGCAGCTCGTTGTTGGACTACCAGACAGACGAACCAGCCGTCGTTATCGCCATCCCGCGGGGCTTCGATAGCGTCAGCAGGATGAGGCAGCGCCGCCACCTGTCGGGCCAGCACATCGATGTCCAGCGGCGGGCTCGGCCTGAACCATGGTTGGTCGAGTTCGGCATATGGCTCCGCGAGCAGGTCCATTCACTCGTAGATTCCGGGACCTCGGGACTCTCAACCCCAGCCATGCAGGCCAGAACCACTACGGCGCCAGCGCCGGGCGCCGACATGAGCTGGCGTGCCGTCTCGTCATTGCGGGCACGCTGCATAACGGCCCGGTCGTAGACAAGCAGCTGAGCCCGCGTAGCCTCCAGCACGCGGAAGGTCGGCTCGACGATAGGCGCGAGTACTCGATTGTCGTGGATTGCTTCACGGACCTGTTTTGGAAATTGGCTCCTCAAGCCCGTGCGCAATACGAGGCCGAACGTCTTCAGGATGCCGCGAACGGTGTTCTTCAGCGTTGTGATTTGCGAGACCAACTGGGCACGGGCCCCCAGCAGCGCTCGGAGCGCCTGGCCGTCGACATCTTTCACGGCAACCTCTCGATACCAACCAACGCGCATGATCTGCACCAAGCCCAATGCGTTATTGGCATCCGTCTTGTTGACCTTAAGCAACAACGCCGCCTTGGCGTGGCGCGCATCAATACAAATCACGGGCAGAGCGCGCTCTTTAAGCCCATGAAAGAGCCACGTCGACAATTGACCGCTCTCAAGACCGATGCGCACAACGTGACGAGCGTGCCTCTTGATCGCTCCAGCAATAGCCTCGGGCGTCGAATCCGTACGTCCGCGCCACACAATCTTCCCGTTCTCATCGACGACGCAGATCGACGTCTCCTTGAGGGATACATCAAAACCAACATATTGATGGATATTCGATTGAGACATGATCGCTCCATTGGCGGTTGACCCCGACCTGAGCGAACTGGAGCGCCCGCGCGCAGGCGCCTTCATAGGATGGCCTTCAGGCCACCGCCGCAAGGCGGCTTGTCCTTGACGGTGCCAAGCACGGGGTTACGCTGGCTGGGTCGTGAACGGCGTGCCATCGGCCAGCATCCGATGCATGGTTCGGCTTGGGATAATCGGGTGCTTTCTGCGCCAGTCATCGACAGCTCTTAAAAGAGCGGACTAAGCCGCATTGGTACTGCG
>JASHRR010000353.1 GCA_030037185.1 Xanthobacteraceae bacterium
CCAATTCCCACGATGACCATCGCCAGTGCCGCGTTGCGACTCGGCGAAGATATGCACCTCGACCGCTTTCTGGGTACCGTCCGGTTGCGGCAGCGCGCCGCTGCCGATGTAGGAGCCTTCCTTGATGTCGGCGACTGACGCCTTCAACACGCCGACCACGACGGCTTTGTCGGCGAGCGACACGGTAACGGGGGCACCGCCGCTCGAGGATTTGATCAGCAGCGTATTGCCATCGACCTTCTCAATCATGCCGCGCACGCGCTGCGTCTGCTGCGCCGAGGCGGCAGTCACCGCGACCGCCGTGACGAAAGCCGCGGTGGTCAAAATCCGCATTGTGTTCATGTCAATCCTCCCAAGGGATGTTGGCGCGAGGCGGACCATACACCGGCCGAACGCCAAAGCGAAGGGGCCTTGCCGGGCGGATCATTGAGGGCAGCACCCGCGCGAATCTAAGCGGCGAGGCGGTATCATCGCGGCCCGCGGGCAGGCCGCGCTCGGCATCGGGATGAGGGCCGTTTTCGGGCAGGTCTCACCAGCTCCTCACCCGCGAATTCAGCGCCCGACCGCAAGGCCGGGAGGCCTGCGTCCGCAGGCGATCGTGGTGGTCAGGAGGGCGCGCGGGCGAGCGGTGGGATGGCCGGGACAACCGCGGACACGCCCAGCCCCGGCACAACTGGTTCAGCTTTGCCGGACCGCGACGAAACAAGATGGGATTAATCAGCCGCCGCTGACGGGGACCGCAATGAATTTGATACCGTCGGCTGATTTCACGCGCATCAGCATGGTGCGCTTGCCGGCTTTTTGGGCCGCCTCGATTGCGTTGCGTAGATCGATCGCGGACGCGACTTTCTTATCTGCCGCCTGAAGAATGACGTCACCCGATTCGATCCCGAGTTCTGCTGCTGCTCCGCCTGGATCGACGCTGGTGACGATGACGCCGTCGGCAGCCCGCGCCACTGAAATGCCCAGCCGCGGCAAGCTGGTGCCCTTTTGCTTGGGGGTTTCGCGGTAGGCGCTCGCCTCGCGCTGATCCGACAGGTTGCCCAACATGACGTTGAAAGTCTTGTTCTGCCCTTTTCGAACCACCACCACGGTGGCGGTGGTTCCCGGCGGCAGGCTACTGATGATCCGCGCAGCCTCGCGAGAGTCGTGCGCTTGCCTGCCGTTCACCGACACGATCACGTCACCCGATTCGATGCCTGCCCTTGCGGCCGGCGAGCCTAGCTGCGGCTCCGCGACCAGAGCGCCACCGACCGCCGTGAGCCCGAGGTCTTCCGCAAGGTCCGCCGTCACGTCCTGAATCTGCACGCCGATCCAGCCGCGTGTGACCTTTCCCTTGTCCTTGAGCTGGGCGACCACCGCTTTCACGGTGTCCGCCGGGATCGCAAATGCAATGCCGACCGAACCGCCCGTCGGCGAAACAATTGCGGTGTTGACGCCGATCACGTTGCCATCCATGTCGAACGTCGGCCCGCCGGAATTCCCGCGATTGACCGGCGCATCTATTTGGACGAAGTCATCATAAGGCCCCGCACCGATGTCGCGGCCGCGGGCCGAGACGATCCCTGCCGTGACCGTGCCGCCGAGGCCGAACGGATTGCCGACGGCGATCACCCAATCGCCAACCCGCGGGCTGGTGTCAGCGAAGGTCACGTACGGAAGACTGCCGGCGCTTTCGACTTTGACCAGGGCGACATCGGATTGCTGATCGGCGCCGATCACTTTTGCGCTAAAGACACGGCCGTCGTCCGCCGTCACCTCGACGTTGTCTGCCTTCTCGACAACGTGGAAATTGGTCACCGCATAGCCGTCCGCCGAAATGAAAAAGCCGGAGCCCTGCCCAGTGAGAACATTGCGGCTGCGCGAAGGTGACCGGGTGCCGGGCGAATCCTTGGACAGCCGCGAAATTTCCTTGCCGCGCCTGCCCGCGTCAAATTTGACTCGAACCGAGATTACCGCCGGCTTCACCTTGTCGACCACGTCGGCAAAACCGACCGGCCGCGCACGAATCTCGGCCTGCAACCCCCAATCCGATCGCGACGCCAGAAGCGCCCCGGCGAACAGTGTCGCCGCGACGGCCGCCGCCACGCCGAATCGCGGCGTCGCCCGTTGGGGCGCAGGCGCCCGGTCATCGATTTCGCTCGAAACGCGGGCCGGAGCTTCAGCCATGTCGGCCTCCTTCACTGCGAACGGCAATCCGCCAGTGCGCCGTCCAGCAACGGTCGTTTGAACCATTCATATGCTCCCCGACGGCACCGACCGCAATGCCTCCCGGACCACGCGGTCGCGCGTTCTTGCGCCTTCGCCACCCCCTGACTAGCTCTTCAATTGAGGAGGCCGCGTGGCGTTGTTGGTGTCCGTCACTGGCAAGAACGCCAAGCCCCTGCCGGGCGGTAATGAGAGATTTGGAGACCCAGCATGCAAACCCCGGTCGAGATCGACTTTCATGGCCTGAAAGCAAGCGAGCGGCTGCGCGCCTGCGTTCTGAACAACATTTCCACATTGGAGCAGCGGTTTGGCCGCATCACCGCGTGCCGCGTCGTCATCAAGGCGCCGAGCGAGCGGCATCGCACCGGCGGTGCCTGCGAGGTTGCGATTAGACTGACGCTCCCGCAAGGCCGGCAAGTCGACATCGCCCGCTGTGAAAAGGCTGAAAAAGCTGACGATCGCCTCGCTGAGCCGGTGGTGGCGATCAAAGCCGCATTCAAGCGCGCCCGGCGGCGGCTGCAGGACCAGGCGCGGCGCATGCGCGGCCAGGTCAAATCCCATGATGGCCCGCCGGTCGCGACGGTGAAACGCTTTGACGCTGCCACCGGTTTCGGCTTTCTCGAGACACCGGACGGCCGCGAGATCTACTTTCACAAGAATAGCGTCCGTGATGGCAGCCGCGGAGAGTTTGCACCTGGTACGCGCGTCACGTTTTTCGAGGAGGTGGGTAACAAGGGACCGCAGGCGAGCACCGTGAAGGTGCTCGGCAAACACGGCCTGCGTTGAAGCGGGCGTAAGTCATGCGCGTCGTCGCTGGGCTTGTCCCGGCGACGACCAATTGCGAGCGTGTGAGCCCGAATATCGGGTGTGGCGGGGACCCGCCAGCGGGTGCAGCCCAGCGTCCCGCCGGTCATCCGGCCAAATGCCTTTCAATCTCGTAGACCGGATGTTTGGTGAAGTCTTTGTCGACTTCTGCCATCACGCGGGCCTTCACGTCGCCATGGAGGACCTGGCGCAATTCGGCCAAAGTGCGCGGCGGCGCCGCAATGATTACCGCCTTCACTTTGCGTTCGCGCACCAGTTTCTCGAACGCATCGGCGACCAACCGCGCAAAGCGATGTTCTTCGATCTCATGCCAATCGGTGGGCTCTACCGCACTGCGGCGGTTTGGGGCGGTCGGACCCGCAAACAGCCGTCCCGGCTTGTCGCTGCCCTGGTCGCGGGTGGCAGGATTTTGGTCAACGAACACCTGCTCCGTCTTCAGGTCGGGGAATTTCTCGTCGCCGGCATTGCGCAGGAACAGCGCCTTGCGGCCGTCGCCGACGAAAACAATGGTATCGTGCGGGATGCTGATTTTGTTGCTCATAAGCCCTCGACGACTTGCCTCGACTTGCCTCGTGACCTCATAACAATGGAAAATATGCGAAACTCCTTGATGTTCCGCAAAAGCGGCAAAGAAAATGTGCGGGCGCTGGAGACACTGTATCGCGGCAAAAGAGAGGGGGAACGGTCAAGATGCACACGCTGAAGATCGGCAACGTGACCATCACCAGCATTATCGAGCGCGACGGGCCGTGGCGCCGGCCCGAAGATATGTTTCCGGCCTATGACGGCGACGTTGGACGGCGGCATCTTGCCGAGCTCGATCCGGAGGTGTTCGACCCGGTATCGGGGCGTCTCGTGATCACCTACCAGACCTATGTGGTGCGCACGCCGCAGCACACGATTTTGGTGGACACCTGCACTGGGGAGGACAAGGGCTATGCGGCGCCGATGGACTTCCCCAAGCAACCATGGCTCGATGGATTCCACGCCGCCGGGCTCAGGCTTGAGCACATCGATTACGTGTTTTGCACACACCTGCACATCGATCATTGTGGCTGGAACACCATCCTGCGCGATGGCCGATGGGTGCCAACTTTCCCGAACGCGAAATACGTATTCCATCAACGCGAATACGACGCGTGGGAGGAAGCGACAAAGCGCGGCGATACGCCTCCTGGCAATGTGTGGCGGTACAACTGTGAGCCGGTGGTGGCAGCCGGAAAGGCACTTCTGGTAGATGACGATTTTCAACTGGACGATTGGCTATCGCTGAGCCCGACGCCCGGGCACTCGCCGTGCCATTGCTGCGTCAACATTCGCTCTGGCGGACGGCGCGCTGTCATCTCAGGAGATCTGATGCACCATGCTTTGCAGTGCCGCGAACCGGGCTGGTCGACGATCTTCGATTGGGACCCCGTCCAGGCAGCCCACTCGCGCCGGCGATTCCTCGGTGAGGTCGCCGGGACCGACACTTTGGTGCTGCCGATCCATTTCCCCCACCCGACTACCGGCCGCGTCGAGGCGGATGGAGACCGGTTCCACTACCGGTTCATTCGCGATCATTCCGCGTTGTCTTAGTGCGATCGGCCGCTAATCGGCCCCCCGACCCGAGGATCGCCAATGATTGCGGGAAAAACACGGGGGCCGGCCGCGAACCATCATGTCGCAATGCGCCAATTTATGTGCGTTGCACAAATTTTCCTTGACTCTTGCT
>JASHRR010000354.1 GCA_030037185.1 Xanthobacteraceae bacterium
CGTCACGGCGTACTCGAGGGTGGCTGGGGAGGTGCGCGTCCAGCGCTCGACGAGGTGCAAATTCTCGCGCGCGCCGCGGTAATCGGTTTTTGGACTGAAGTTCGTCACGTCGATCACGAGCGTATCGCCCTCCCAGTGGCCGCGCGAGTCGCCAAACCACTGGCGGATGTTGCCCGGCAGGTGGGGGCCGCCGTTCATGACGATGTTGCGCTGCCACCCCTGGCCTTGACCCACATCGTAGAAGATCGAGATGCCTCCCGGCGTCTGCACGATCCGCCGGAAGCTGCCGCCGCCATTGCCGGCGCCGAATTCGGGAAGCCCGACGGTCAAGCAGCGGTCCGCCAACGCGCCGTCCTCCGGGCGATCATGGCGATTCATCCGCGCGACATTATAGCGAGGAGCAAGCTCGTCGCGCCGCGAAACGGCAGGCGTCGGGTCGTACTTGCCCCCGGCGCACCCGGGCAATTGGAGCTTGCATGTCTGCGTCGCTCGCATCAGGGTGAGGCGAAAATCGCGGTCAGCGGCGGCAATCTTCTCAGCCTGCGGGGTGAGCGGCGGGATTCGGCCATCGGGCGGATCGACGACCATTGACGTGCGCCGGCCTGTGCGCTTGCGGCCTCCCCATACCGCATTGTAGGCGCCGGCGACGTCGGCCTCGCTGCCGCGCGGGCTGCGTGCGTCGCGGCCGCGCAGCCCTGCCCGCTCTATGTCAAACTCTTCCCGCTCGGCATCGGTGAAGAACTCCTGGTTCGCATATTTCGGCGAGCGCTGGAAGGGTGTGTCGGTTTCGTCGGTCCAGATGCCCTGCAGGTCGGGCTCGCCCCATGGCGTTTTCAACGCTGGAGTCTGCGCCGGCGTTCGTGTGGTAGACACCGAAATGCCGACGCCGATTGCGACCGCCGCAATGACAACCGCTATCGCCGAGCTAAAACATCGGTCGCGCACGATGATCTCCTCCTCCATGCCCTGCAGTTTGTCCTGCAGTGTATTGACGCTCTCCAGGGCGTCGCGGGTGTGGCCGCTCAAACGCCTGCAACCCCGACATTAATCCCTAGCGCCCCCTTTGTCGCCCGGTTTAAGACCTCGTCCCGCGCAAACGCGCCCCTTCCATGCGCGCTCCCCGCCTCTGTGCGGGAAAGTGTCATTATCGTCGCGCACGAGGCAACTGTCCAGCATCATCAAGCCGAACGCAACGCAGCGGCGGATTGGAGGCGCGCGCCGGGAGGCAATGTCGTTTGCGCATGCCCTTAACGCGCTACCTGCAAACCCGCCAGGAAACAGTGCCCGCCTCGAAGCTGCAGACAAACAAGCGCCAGTCTACTCCCTTCGGTCCCTGCTTGACAGAGTGTAAGATATGGCTTACGGTTAGCCATGGCTTACGAAAAGGCCTTTGCCGCACTCGCCGATCCGTCGCGTCGCCGCGTCTTCGAGCGGCTCAGAGCCGGACCCTTGTCGGTCGGCGCCGTTGCGAAAGGCATGCCGGTCAGCCGGCCGGCGGTCTCCCAGCACCTCAAAGTGCTGAAAGACGCGGGTCTGGTGACCGACCGCGCGCAGGGCACCCGCCGCGTCTACTCGATCGACCCGCAAGGGCTCGCGGCTGTGCGGTCCTGGCTCGATCAATTCTGGGACGACGCGCTCGCTGCCTTTCAGGCCGAGGCCGAGCGAAAACCCAAAACCAAGAAAGGCAAGCCGTAATGCTACCGCAACGCGACGCGCTCTGAACCCCGGCATCAATCGCGGGCTGCGCCGCGCAATTTGATCGTCGATCCGCTGGCTGACGGGGGCGGCTTTCCCTCACCCGATAACAGGGCGGAGGAGTTGAGGAGATGCCCAGGATATTCCTGGCACCAACAAAGTCGACACAGGAGAACGTTCGTTTTGAGCCTTACGATTGGCCTTGCGGATCGACCCGCACGCATTGCGGACAAGTCCGGCTGGAGTTGCATGGATCGACCATCAAAGCCCGCGCCGCAAAATCGCGTTGCAGGCAGCACTGCGGCGCACAAGCGTATCGCGAAGCGACGTCTCACGTAATCAAGTTATAGAGGCGTTATGTTTCAATCTCAAACCGGGGGACGGCGCTTCCTCTGCCCATAAATCCGGCAGTCTTCGCGCCGAGATTCACATGAATAAGACCGTGACCATCGCTCCCGTCCGCAAGAGCCTCCGCGTCAAGGCGAGCCAGGCACATGCCTTCGAAGTGTTCACAGCGGGGCTTGATCGCTGGTGGCCGCGCAAGGCGTCGATCGGCGCGGCGCCGATGAAGGCGATGATGATGGAGGCACATCTCGGCGGCCGCTGGTACGAGATCGGCGAGGACGGTTCGCAGGCCGCGGTCGGCAAGATTCTCCTCTGGGATCCGCCGAGGCGTTTCATTGTCAGCTGGGACATCAACCACCATTGGAAACCCGACACGACTGTCGGGTCGGAGGTGGAGGTGCGCTTCACGGTCGAAGGACCCCACGCCACCCTGGTCGAACTCGAGCATCGCAAGTTCGAGACCATGGGCGCGGAGGCGGGTGCCTCGTTGCGAAACGACGTCGACGGCGGCTGGCCCCGCATCCTCGAGGGCTTCCGCACGGCGGCCGAACGCTAACGGTCGGTTACCCTTTACGATGGCAGCAGAAGGAGAGAAAGCAATGTCAGAATTCGTCGTCTACAGCATCCCGGGCAGTCCGTTTGGACGCGCCGTGCTCGCCGCATTGGAGGAGAAGTGCGCATCTTATCGCCTCTCTCCCGTGGCACCTGGCAGCTTCCGAAGCGAGCCGCACATCTCGCGCCATCCGTTCGGCCGGGTGCCGGTGCTTGAGCACGATCGCTTCATGCTCTACGAGGCTCAGGCCATTTTGCGCTATCTCGACCGCATGCTGCCGACGCCGCGGCTGACCCCGGACGATGCCAAAGCCGCCGCCCGGATGGACCAGGCGATGAACATCAATGATTGGTATCTGTTCCAAGGTGTCAACAACGTGATCGGGTTTCATCGCGTGGTCGGGCCGCGCCTGATGGGGCTCACGCCGGACGAGGGGGCGATCGCCGCCGCCATGCCGAAGGCGCACACGGTCTGCAACGAGCTTTCCCGGCTGCTCGGCATGCAGCCCTATTTTGCAGGCCAGGGCGTGACGCTGGCCGACCTGCTTCTCGCGCCGCAGCTCGACTTTCTCGCTCAAACGCCGGAATGGGCTCAACTCTCCGCGGGCAATCGAAACCTCGTTGACTGGCTCGAAAGGATGAATGCTCGCGACAGCCTCAGGTCTACGACATGGGAACGGGTCGCGGACATGGCGAAGGCCGCGTGATCGCGTCGAACAACGCCCTGCGCGACCCTGAAGGGTGGTGCTGCAAGCCGTCAGTCCGGGCCGATCGACGAAGCGAACCGGCGTTGACCACATCGCGAGTAGCAAGAATCGGTTGCACCTGACTGAACTTGCGGCACCCAAAACCCCTACCGGCCCCTCCGGCGCGCCAGCCCCCTGCCTTTATGCATCGGCAGGAAGCGCGGGATCGTTGCCAAACGAGAACTCATCTCTCTACTGGATGGCATGAAGTGGTGGCGAATCTCCAACTCAAGCCGAAGACCTGACGCGTATCGGCAAGCGGCCTAAGGCCACAAAGGCGCAACGCAACCCTCTGGACCTTTGCCCAACTTCGCCGATTCATGATCTGCTAGGCGGCGCTCAAAGGCATCCCGCTTGTTGCCGTCGATCCACCAACACCAGCCGGAAAAGATCTGGGTCGGTCCGCAACGACAATCGTAAAACGCAACACAACTCGGCAGCAGCCGTATAGCCGCAATCGACACAGGAGAACTTTGTTGGTGCCCGATCCGGACAGGGTCGAACTTGTAACAAGGCCCCTCAAGCTCTCCGCTTGGTATGAGGCGAAAGAGATGCCTGACATTTTGAAGGCTGGGGGCAATAGCCCCCGCCTTCAGGCGTGGGGAGGGGTTAGTCGGGCCTGATGTTGGCTGCGCGGATCACTTTGGCCCACTTCTCGGTTTCGTCGGCGAGGAGCTTGCCGAACCCGGTTGGTGTGAGCGCAAGCGGGGTGCCGCCTAAGTCGGCGAAGCGCGCCTTGATTTTGGGATCCGCGAGAGCCGCAGCGACTTCCTTGTTGAGCAGGTCGATGATCTCAGCGGGCGTGTTGCGGGGCGCGCCGATTCCGAGCCAATCGCCAGCCTCGAAGCCAGGCACAAATTCGCCGACCGTTGGGACGTCGGGTAGCGCCTCCACCCGCGCTGCCGTGGTGACCGCCAGCGCCCGCAGCTTTCCGGTCCGAATGTACTCGATCGATCCGGCGATACCGGCGAAGGAAATCAACACCTGCCCGCCAAGAAGATCGGTCAATGCGGGTCCCGCGCCGCGATACGGTACGTGGACCAGATCGACGCCGGTCATCATCTTGAAAAATTCGCCCATCAAATGACCGGTCGAGCCAACGCCGGCCGACGCCATGGTGATCTTGCCGGGATTAGCCCTGGCGTAGGCGATGAACTCGGGAACGGTTTTGGCGGCCAGCGATGGATTGGCCAGCATGATTTGCGGTTGCCTGGTCAGGCTAGCGACCGGTGCGATGTCGCGGAGGAACACAAAGCTGAGCTTGTCGTAAAGCGTCGCGTTGATCGTGCTCGACGGGCCGACCATCAGCAGCGTATAGCCGTCGGGCGGCGCACGCACCACCGACTCGGTGGCGATGTTGGTGCCTGCGCCCGGCCGATTCTCGACGATGAATGACTGGCCGAGCCGCTCTTGCAGCCATTGTCCGATCAAGCGCGCGCCGATGTCGGTCGAACCTCCGGCGGTGAAACCGACGATAATGTGCACCGGACGCGTCGGGTAAGATTGGCCCCAGGCGATGCGCGAAACCGCCGGGAGCACGGCCGCGCCCGCAGCCACTTGCAGAAATTGTCGACGGAGAAGTTTCACGACGCCCTCCTCGGACAGATCGTCGGCGCAGTCGCCCGTGCGTCGGACGATTTTCGCACCGCAGCTGGGGCAAGGACCCTCGGCGCGGGCGACTCACCCCGCACGACAGCAGTGCGGGAACTTGACCCTTACCCCGCATTCCCCGTAGCCCGGATGGGGCGAAGCGTCGTCCGAGACGTGCCCGCGGGCGAGGCTGTCCCCCGCATTGCGGTCCGCTCGATGCGCGACGCGAGGGCAGGGTGCGGTCCTTCGTGGCTTTAGAAATCCGGCTTTTCTGCATGCGGCACCGCCGAGTCCCTTCCGGCCAAAGCCAATTCCTGCAGGTTCTCGGCACACACAACTTCTCGCCATGTTTCGCGGGCGCGCCGGTAGGTTAGGGTCGCCGACCAGGCCATGGTGAAGACGCCATCATCCTCGACCGTGAAGCGGAGCTGAAGGTGCTTGCCCCGGTAGCTGTAGTCGGGCGCCGCGCCGGCATCGGCGCCGCGCGGGGGGCGCCGATTCTCCCTCGCATCCCGCTCCAGTCCTTCTCTGGCGGCCTGGTAATCGAGGAGCTGGTAGCGTTCCACAACGTGCAAAGCCTCGCTGTAGGGCGTGCCGTAGAAGTCAACCATGGCGAACGGCCCGATTTTTACCCCTATCGTATCTATGACCAGCACGTCGCCCTCGTAGTGGCCAACCGAATCCCCATACCAGGAGGGCGTCACCTGCGCCGGATGTGGCTGGTTCATGCGCACGTAGCGGACCTGATGATCGTTGGGATAGAGGAAAATAATCTTGTCCGGTTGCTGGAGCATCTGCATGGCGACGCCGTTAAAGATGTAGGGAACGGGCTCCGGCCAGCACTGGATGGTCGGGGTGGGACCGACAATGCCGGCCAACTCCATTTCGCCTTTGCGCTTCACCACCGCCGCGGCGCGCGGCTTCAAGATCGGATTGGCGTAATCGCCGACCAGCTGGGCGGGATTGCTCACGAGAATGTTGTTTACAGGCGGCAATATCCGGCCATCGACGTCGGCGCCTTGCGGCCGGCGCGACTTGTTGACCACCGGGCCGGGGCCCGACGCCGGTGGCTCGAACCCTGGGAAGGAAGGATGCGACCATACGCCTGAAAAATCCGGGATCGCCGCCGGCCCGACCGCAGGTTGCACGGTTTGCCCCGAGGCAGGCATCGCCGCTGCCGCAAATATCGCCAGTAAACCGAGCTGCCTGAGCATGACAACCTCACTTCCTATCCAGTGCCCCGGGCGAGGCGTTGCTTTTAGGGACAGATCTGGCCGAGCCGGCCCGAACCGCCGCAATAGCTCACGTCCTGAATCTGGATGCGAATATTGTCGGGGTCGGTGAAATAAAGCTCCGGAGTACCCAACGGACTCGTCGGACCTCCGCCGTTGTTCGCCCGCTGACGCCACCTCACGCGGCACGTCAACGGCTTGATGAGGGCAGGAATTCCGCTCTCGATCGGTTCGAGACCGAGGTCGATCAGGGTCGTCATGACTCGCTCGGCGTCGAAATTCTCGATCGTGAAGCACGCATGATTGATGCCAGACATTGCATTGGGGTTATTGGCCGCGGCGTTGAAGACGACGCCATCCGTTCCCTCGCCGACTGCGAGCGTGACGCCCGCTCCCTGCATCGCGCGAACGGTGAGACCGAACACAGTCTGATAGAATTCCTTCTCGCGAGCCCCGTTGGCGATGGTGAGCGTGACATGGTTGATGGACTTTAACCGGAAGGCGTATT
>JASHRR010000355.1 GCA_030037185.1 Xanthobacteraceae bacterium
GTGAAACCGCGGTAGTTGAGGTCCTTCTGGAACGGGTTGCCGGTCTGATCGCTGAGCGAGACGCCGGGCAGCCCGCGATTCAAGGCGTCAAGGAAGTCCGTTGTGTACTCATGATTGAAATCGCTCGACGTCAGCACCGTCGTGTTCGACGGCACCTTGTCGCGATCAATCGACGTCAGGTCCGCAGGCCCGGCCGATCCGCTTGCCGGCGCTCCTGGCGCATTGGTCGCAGGCGCGGCGGTGCCGGTGCTCGGCTTCGTGCTGCGCGTGCCGGACAGCGGTGTCGGCGCGATCACGTTGATATCGGGTAGTACGGTTTGTGCGGACGCACCGGCTGGTATGCTCAATCCACCGAGTGCGACAGTTCCCAACAACTTCAAAGCCCGCGGCCGACGAAACCGGCAACGTGCACAGAATCCGCCCCGTGTCTTACGCCCCATCACGCCCCCCTTTAGCTCTAACGAGTCGCAGCTTGCCTCAGGAGACGGCGTTTGTCTCTAGAACTAATTCCACATATTTCCGGGTACTTTTGGTAATATTATCGGGTACTTTTGGCAATCGTCATTCCGTCGATTGACAGTGGCAACTACACCCCGTCCAAGCGGTGGAAGGCTCCAGGGCCTAGCACGCATCCGCAACACACCACGAGCCACATCGTTCGGCCATCAGAGGGACAGGAATGCCCGCGTCGCTACGCGAATTTTCGGGATTTCCGCGCGGCCACCGCCTTGACGGCGCGGCCAGCGTCCGCGTCTGCAATCCCGGTCGTCAACGCGACATACCGAACATGCCGACTTAACTGCGCATCGAAGATCTAGTCATCGATCACGACCCCCCATGGAATGCGGCCGACCGGGATCGACAGCGTGGCCTTGCGGGTTTTGAGATCGATCACGGTGACGTCGTCACCGAACCCATTTGCGACGTAGAGTGTCTTCTCTTCGCGCGACATGCCGAGGCCCCAAGCGCGTTTGCCCACTAGGATATAACCCTGAACCTTGTGGGTCGGGACATCGACCACGGCAACATGGGCAGCGTGGCCGAGCGTCACGTAGGCAGTCTTGCCGTCCCGGGTGATACGCAGATCGACCGGCGTCACATCGGTCTTGCGCATGCCGGGCGGAAGGAATTCGATCTTATCTTCGACGCTGAATTTTTCGCGGTTAATGACGTAGACCTCGCCAGACAGTTCGGTCGAAACCCACAATTCCTTACCGTCGGGTGTAGCCGCGAAGCGACGCGGTCTTGTACCGACCACTACATCGTCGACCACATTGCCCGAGTCGGCATCAACGAGGTGGACGAGATCGCCGACCTCGGACGTCACATAGACGAAATGGCCATCTTCGCTTACGAGTACCCCCTCAGGCTCCGCGCCGGTTGGCACTTCTTGCACGATGATGTTCTGATCAATATCGATAATGGAGAGCGAAGAACCTTCCTCGTTCGATACATAGATGCGGCGGCGGGACTCGTCGATGCCGAAGGTTTCCGGGCTCGCCCCGGTGGACAGCTTGCCAACGACTTCGAGCTTCGCGACATCGATGATGTCGATCACGTCATCGTCGCCACACGCCACGTAGAGCTTGGTGTGATCGGCATTGAAATGCATGTCACGCGGACGGCGCGATGTCCGGAGATCCTTGACGACTGTGTTGGTCTTGGGGTCGATGACAATGAGATTATTGGTCCTTTCGTTGCTCACGAACACGAGTCCGGTGTCCTTGGCTAAGCCACGTGAGGATGCAGCGACAAGGAGCATCGCTGTCAAACTGAAAGCCGCCAACAGCTGACAAATTGGCACGCACGCATCTCCGATTTGAGGGATTTGATTTTGCGACAAGGAAAGTTGATGCCCTTCCACGACTGGAAAGACGATGCTGGCACCTCAGCGATCGCAGTAGGTCAAATCCTTTTCCTCGATCGAAAAGATTTCGCCTGCCTTGACGTTGATGTTCTGGACGAGGCAGACCCGACCGGACACGTCCTTGAGCTTGGCGTCGTAAGATCCAGACGGGGTGCTGGTGATTCGCAAACGCTCATCTGAGTCAACCGTTCCGTCTTTGTCGTTCTTGCACTGGTTGTCGCCCCAATTCGTTGTCCCTGCTGGCGCAAGATAGAATTCACTGATCGTATGCCGGGTTAGATTCCAGAATCGAGTGGGGCGCTCCGCGGCAAGCGCGCCCGAAGAGATGACGATGACCGCAACTGCGGCGTAGATAAACCTATTCATTTTCGTTGCTCCAGCACATGGTCTCCCGTCGCATTTGATCGCAAAATTAGCTTTCTGTCCCGGGAATATTCCCGGCGCCGATCGGGAACATTTCCCGAGCCTCGGCCTACAATAGTCCCCTCGTAGACTTGGGCCAGTTTGTCAGAATGCGCGTCTCGCCAGGAAATCCGAGATCGACGATGGCGACGTCGGGGTGATGGGAGAGAAGGAGCTGATAAGCAAATTCAAGATCGACCGCCCGATTCTGGCATCCTCCAATAGGCGCCGACAGCTTTGCAAGGCCATGGGATGATGTCGATGACGAGAACTGACATCATGAACGGAACTTTCAGCAGAGTATTTACGCGCCGTCCAGAGAACATTGTGCAAATTTGATCGGGAAGTTTTGGCAAAAGCCCTCGAGAGGGTTGATGCGTGGTCGCGCTGCTGCCGTTTTTGGCTCGCTCGGGTGGCGATGGCTAAGGCGACGTGCAGCCGCTACTCGGCTGCGGTGCTGCAGCCGCTGATGGTGTGGCATCAAAGATACCATGCAGGACCCCGGCTGCTGGCGCAGATCGCCACTGACCAGGGTCAATTTCTCGACGCTGCATCCTGTACAGCGCACGGTGGCGCGCAATCGAACGCCCGAAGACATTGTCACCGCCGGAATCGCCGCAGGCGACGCTATCATCCTCAAAATTTTTCGGGGCCTGCGGTTGGCGTCGGCATCGGGATGATTTCCTCGAATTCGCCGAAGGCGCCACTTTACCGCGCGGTTGAGAGTTGGTGACCGGCGCACGCTGCGCCTCACTCGAAAAAATTCCGGCGTGCGCGAGATCCACCGGGAACTTTTGCCATTGACGGCACCCTTCTCGGGAGATCACCTTTTGACTGTCGTCCTTTCAACCCAAGGATGACAAACATGCAACTACTTGCCCGCGCCACCCGAACGGCGCGGGCCTTTTCGTTGGCTACGGTCGGCAACCCGAAAAATGTTTCTGATAGCTTTCGATATTTATCGAAGAATTGTTAGGCATACAGAACAGATTAGCTGTAGAATGGTCAGATAGCAGACTATTCTATCATGCCTATGCATCTTAATACAAAGATAACGACTAGGCTCTACGGTCTTTCCTAAAAACCGGAGGCCAAAATGAAACTTGCTATTGGTCCTACCCTTCTCCTGGGTTGTGTGATTTTCTTCTGTGCGGTCCTGCAAGGCTGTTCGGTGCTGCCAGAGCCGCTATCGGCAGCGCCCGCGCGCAACGCGCCTCTGGCGGCCTCACAGCAGATCAACAGCGACCATCGTACGGTCGGTGTAAACGAGGCCAAGGTCGCCTCCGCAGCGCCCGTGGGTAACGCGCCTTCGGCAGCTTTGCAGAGGCTCGACAGCGACCACGATGGTACAGTCGACCTAAACGAGGCCAAGGTCGCCGCCTCCGCGGTGTTCGATCGCCTGGATCGTGATCACGACGGAACCTTGGATCGCCGCGAGTTGCGCGGCCGCCTGAATGCTGCGCAATCTGCTGCGGCAGATCCGGTTCATGACGGAACACTGAGCCACGACGAATATATGGCGCTAGTGGAAAAGCGCTTTAACGCCGCGAACCCCGATAATGACGGCACACTGGACGCCAAGGAACTCCGCTCGCCTGCCGGCCGCAATCTGCTACGCCTGGTGATGTAAGGCACCCCATGCCAGGCTGTGTTGTTGCCAATCGTCTTTCCAGCAAGCGCTGCCGAAACTACCTCGGTTT
>JASHRR010000036.1 GCA_030037185.1 Xanthobacteraceae bacterium
GGCTCCGTGTTGGGCGCAGCGGTCGTGGTGGTGCGCTCTTCCTTGTAATCCGGGTACATTGCGCGGATCACGTCCGCAGCTTTCATTTCGCCGCGTCCGACGGCGGCGAACACGTCATCGATGGAGTGACGGGCAAGCCGCGGCAGCGCGCCGATCAGGTTGTCGTCGGAATAGTCGCGCTTGGCGCGCTGGCACAAGCGTTCGACGATGCGCCGGCCGAGTTCGGCATATTGGGTGCGCACCGCCTGACGGGTGGCCCGGCGCATCGCGGCCCGCGCCTTGCCGGTCGCAACGAGCGATTCCCAGGCGGCCGGAGGGGCGAGCTGAGCCTTGGCGGTGAGAATCTCGACTTCGTCGCCGTTCTGCAGTTCGGATGCCAGCGGCGCTATCTTGCCATTGATCTTGCAACCTACCGCATGGTTGCCGACATCCGTATGCACCGCATAGGCGAAATCAATCGGCGTGGCGTCGCGCGGCAGGGCGATGAGCTTGCCTTTCGGAGTGAAGCAGAAGACCTGGTCCTGGAAAAGTTCGAGCTTGGTGTGCTCGAGGAACTCCTCCGGATTGGAGCCTTCCGCCAGCAGCGCGATGGTGCGCCGCAGCCACGCATAGGCATTCGATTCCCGCGACAGAAGCTCAGCCGGCACACCCGCCTCGTCTTTATAGACGGTGTGGGCCGCAATGCCGTATTCGGCAATGTCGTGCATTTCCTCGGTGCGGATCTGCAGCTCGACGCGCTGGTTGCCCGGCCCGATCACGGTCGTATGGATCGAGCGGTAGTCGTTCTGCTTGGGGGTCGAGACATAGTCCTTGAAGCGTCCGGGCACGACCGGCCATGTCGTATGGACCACCCCCACCGCCTGATAACACTCCGGCACGGTCTTTACGATGACCCGAAAGCCGAAAATATCGGACAGTTGCTCGAAGCCGACCGCCTTGCGCTCCATCTTGCGCCAGATCGAATAGGGCCGTTTGCGGCGGCCCCTGACGGTGGCCGCGATGCCCCGGGTGGCCAGCTTGCGGGTGAGTTGCGCCTCGATTTCGGTAATCAGCCCAAGATGGCGCTTGGCCAGGGCCTCCAAGCGCTCGCCGATTACCTTGTGGGCTTCCGGATTGAGTTCGCGAAACGACAGGGTTTCAAGCTCTTCACGCAACTCGTACATGCCGATACGACCGGCGAGCGGCGCGTAGATATCGATGGTTTCCTCGGCGATCCGCCGCCTCGCGTCCGGCCTCATGTATTCGAGGGTACGCATGTTGTGCAGCCTGTCGGCAAGCTTGACCAGCAGCACGCGTACGTCCTCGGCGATGGCGAGCAACAGCTTGCGCAGGTTCTCGGCCTGCTTGGCCTCCCGAGAAACGAGATCAAGTTTTTTGAGCTTCGTGAGACCTTCGACCAGCCGACCGATATCTCTGCCAAACCGATGATCGATTTCAGCGCGCGTCGCCACCGTGTCCTCGATGGTGTCGTGCAGCAGTGCGGCCGCAATGGTGGCGTCATCGAGGTGGTGTTCGGCGACAATCGCAGCGACCTCGAGCGGGTGAGAGATATAAGGATCCCCGGAAAGCCGCTTCTGCTCACCATGAGCCTTCATCGCATACACATAGGCGCGATTGAGCAGGTCCTCGTCCGTATGGGGATTGTATTTGCGTACCTTTTCGACGAGATCATACTGCCGAATCAAAGGCTTGGTGCGTTTAGGCGGTGCCTCCGGCAGGGCGACAACGGTGGGCATGGCGACGAGCGGCACCCGTTGGGACCTCGCCTGGCTTTCCATGCGTGACAGATCGGCTCTTGGAAGATCGGTGGACCGTGCCATCGCCTCTCCTCGCCGCAGCACAGCGGCGCTGCGCGGATGCGCTGTAAGATATCATGGCGACGGAATCGTGCAGCAATAGTTTAGGGGATAAAATGATCCGCGGACCCCTGGCGTCGAACGGGCAGCTGATTGACAGGGTTCGCGGCTCGAGCTCAGCGCTTATTGTCCCAGAAGCGCGCGTGGCGTCAGCAGACCCGCCCTGAACCACAGGAGCGGTTGGAACTGGTCAAGGCATTCCCGCTTAGGTAGATCGGGGGTGGGCCGCGCACTAACTCAGGCGAAATCCCCGATGGCGACCATACCCCTTCCTGCGCCAGCGCACGACAGCGGCCGGCCGACGAAACCGGTCGCCGCTTGCCTGCATCCCAGGTGGCCTAAATGGTCCTAGTCTTCGTCCTCCGGCTCGGGAGGCTCTGGGCGCGCTTCGGGAGGCGACAGCCCCTCAAGGCCCTTGAGCAGCTCCTCCTCGGTCATGCGGTCGGCCGCAATTTCCATATCGTCGGCTTCCACGTTGCCGCTTGCGCCGCCGATCAATGGCACCGTTTCGGGCTCGGGCTCATCGACCTCGACGTATTTCTGCAGCGAATGAATAAGGTCTTCTTTGAGGTCGCCCGGCGAGATCGTCTGCTCGGCGATTTCGCGCAGTGCAACCACCGGGTTCTTGTCGTTATCGCGCTCGATGGTTATCTGCGTGCCCGATGAAATCATGCGAGCGCGGTGGCTGGTCAGGAGAACGAGTTCGAAGCGGTTTTCGACTTTATCGATGCAATCCTCGACGGTAACACGTGCCATAGTCCAGAAAGCTCCAAGATGTCATGACGTCAAGTCACGCAACAATTGATGGGGTTTGCGCGTTTCTATATTTAGCCTTATTGCAATGCAAGAATAAGTTAGTTGATTCGCATGACAGCTGCCTTACATTGGGCTTGGCTAAGCCGTGAACGTCTGTTAGCTGACAACTATGGCGGATGGGGCCGCCCTAGTTCCCGCAACGGGGCCACTTGGCAAGCGATTGCGCTTTGCACCCGTTTTCCAAGCTTGAATTCCGTTGCAGCAGCGTTTGCGCCATTTTGGCGCAGTGCCTGCGTGGCGGGACTGCGCACACTGAGATATTGAAAGAGATCACAAATGACAGTACCCGGCGAAAAAATAGCGTTGTTCATCGACGGAGCAAATCTCTACGCGACCGCGAAGTCGTTGGGGTTCGATATCGACTACAAACGCCTGCTCCGCGAGTTTCAGGCGCGGGGTTATCTGCTGCGAGCGTTCTATTATACCGCCGTGGTCGAAGATCAGGAGTATTCTTCGATCCGGCCATTGATCGACTGGCTCGATTACAATGGCTACACGGTCGTCACGAAGGCCACCAAGGAATTCGTCGATCAGACGGGCCGCCGCAAAGTGAAAGGCAATATGGACATCGAGCTCGCGGTCAATGCCATGGAGATCGCGGGTCACATCGATCACATGGTGCTGTTCTCGGGCGACGGCGACTTTCGCTCGCTGGTTGAGGCAGTACAGCGCAGAGGGGTCCGCGTCACCGTGGCATCGACGGTGTCGACCCAGCCCCCGATGGTTGCCGACGAACTGCGGCGGCAGGCCGACATATTCCTCGACATCGCGGAGCTGCAGGCAAAAATCGGCCGCGACCCCGGGGAGCGCCTTGAGCGGGCGCCCCGCGAGCCGAGGGAACCGCGCCAGCATACCCCGCAATTCCTGCAGCGCGGACCGGCCGCGCGCGCTCCGGTCGGCGCGGGCGATGACGACGAGTTCGACGAGGAATAAAGCCTGCGTCCCATGCCGGTCGCCGGCGCCCCGCCCGTGCGCCTCGTCGATGACGAGGTCGGTCGGGATTGTCCGCGTTGCCCCCGGTTGGTGGCGTTTCGCCATGGCTTGCGGGGCAAACAACTAGCGTGGCACAACGCCCCTGTGCCATCGTTCGGACCGCTGACGGCGCGTTTGCTCATCGTCGGGCTTGCGCCCGGCCTCCAAGGCGCCAATCGCACCGGTCGCCCCTTCACCGGCGACTATGCGGGTGAATTGCTATACGCAACCCTCGCCCAGTTTGGCTTTTCGACCGGCAAATATGCCGCACGGCCAGACGACGGCCTGCAGCTCATCGATGCGCGATTGACCAACGCGGTGCGCTGCGTGCCGCCGCAGAACAAGCCCGCCGGCAGCGAGATCAAAGAGTGCCGATACTTCCTAAAAGGAACGATCGCCGAAATGCCGAACCTCAAGGCGCTCGTTCTGCTCGGTCGCATCGCCCACGACAGCGCCGTGACGGCGCTCGCCCGCCCCCTTGCCGCCTTGCCATTCACACACGGGGCCCAACATCGGGTCGACGGGCTGGTGCTGTTCGACAGCTATCACTGCTCCCGCCTCAACACCAGCACCGGCGTGCTCACCGCCGACATGTTCCGCACGGTGTTTGCCGCCGTGCGGCGTTATCTGGACGACCGCTGAAGGCAAGAGGCGGCGGGACATGCGTTTCTGCCGTCACTTCTGTCATGTGTCCTTGGTCGCCTGATACGACATGAATTCAAGCAACGAGCCGTCGGGATCGCGGAAATAGACGCTGGTGCCCTCTCCCTTGGCGCCTTGTCGCGTTACCGGCCCAAGTTCGACCGCCACCCGATGGCGGTTAAGATGCGCGACGGCGTCGGCGATCGGGCCTTTCCACTCGAAGCAGATGTCGCTGTTGCCTGGCTGCACCGGCAGGCGGGCCACGATCATGCCGCTCATGCCGGGCCCGTGCAGATTGAGCTGGGTGTCGCCGAACCGATAGGCAAAAAACTGTCCGCGCGGAACCACTTCGGCCCCGACCACCTCGCGATAGAAAGCATTGGAGCGCTCCCAGTCGGAAACGTGAACGACGCAGTGGTCAAGCTTGATCGGAAGGGGCATCGGGGCCTCCGTCAGATGGGCCGAGTCACCGGGTCCGGCGTGCGGCCGGGCCGATGGTAAACTCCGCGAAAACCCATCATAGTCTCACCACCTAAAATGCCAGCATGGGTTTGCGTCGCGCAACTCATCCTACGAAAACATCCGCGGCCGTCACCCCTTGAGCCGC
>JASHRR010000356.1 GCA_030037185.1 Xanthobacteraceae bacterium
AGGTCGAGCCCTGTTTGGCCCTGTACAGACAACGGTTGCAGAACAAACGAGCGTTGCGAGCCGCCGATCAAAACGTTGGCACCGGCTCCGACCCCCGCCGTGACGCTGCCGCTTGCGCCTAAATATTCACCGGCAAGTCCGCCGCGAGGCGGACCAACAGTCGGGGCGATGACTGCCCAAGCCAAGTCACCACCAGCTGTGAAGCCAACGTCGAGGCCGACGGTGGTGATCACACCATCATAAAGTTCGGGCGGAAACGGTCCATCCGGAGTGTACCGGCACTTCATGGGGTCGTGAGATCCGACGATGAAGCCTGTGCTCGGGGCAAGCTGACAGTTGAGCGTCCCGACCTTTGTCGCCGACGGGACTTGAGCGGCACCCTGCGAGGCGATCGCCGTCATCAGTCCGATGGTCGTGAGAACCAAAGGATGCTTGAACATTTTGGTTGTTCCTTTTTATGAACGGTCGCCCGTTTGCTCTTGTTTCACTTGTGGGGCAACACGGATAGGCCGCTCATGGAAATAGGTCAACCACTAATAGTTAAGCCTAATAACCCTATATCCCTGAATTCAACTCACGGATTTGGGACGAAAGCCTCACACTGCCGCCGTGGTGCGATAGGGCCCTGGTTGCCATACCGTTTTGAATGGTTCTGACGAAGCAATAGTCTCGAGGCGAAAATGCTGTGGCGGCACTGATAGAGTTCGCTCCTCTCGTTCAGACAGAATATCGGTGGGGCGTATTTTGCGACCGGACCTGCCAACACACTTTGGCCCCGAATTGTATGAACTGATGCCACCCAGGCTTGCGCTCCGGATAGAGTTTCCTTGGATAGAGTTTCCTCGGACGGAGTTTCCTTAGCTCAAAGCCACGCGACCGTTCCGATCCCAAGGGGCGGGACACACCCGCACGAGGCCCCGGCCAGCGGGGGCGTTCTCCGCCAACCAGCATCTTGTGCCTTAAGGGCCTCATCGCGAGACGGGTTGTGCAAGGTCCAATGGCTCGCGTGCCTGGCGATTTTCCGCGATGAACCGTCCGGCGGTCACGCAGCTGCGGTCAGAATTTCCTTCCTCCGGTCGGCGTTTCTCTTGGGGTATGCTCCGATGCCCTTCAACCGCCGCAGCCTTCGGGCAGTCGAATGGGGCCGGCCGTGGCGCGACGCGCGTTGGCCTGCCGCCGGTCGCTCCGCGGATGATCGGCGTGTCCGATGCGCTTTTTGTTAACACAAAGTTTGACGGCCTCAGCCACTTTCGTTAACGGATGATCGGCTCGCCGCAATGGCGAGGCGGCAGCGGCCCCAGCCATCGACGTTTTTGCCTTTCGCGACAGAAACCGTCCGAGCGTCAGATGGCGATTTGGCCCGCCCCGGTATCTTGCTGCGCGGATGCTTTATGCCAAAGAAGCCGGGGTTGGCCGATAAAGCGGCCCCGACCTTGGGGATAGGTGCTTGGAAGGCCGGGGCCGATGCTCTTGACGGAAGAGCACAGCAGCCCACAAACTGCACAGCGCTTGCGCACCTGGTCCATTAAATTATTTGTTAAACGCCCTCTGGAAGCGGTGGTCGGCAACCTTGCTCCTCGCCGATCGTAAGCTTCAACCGTTGCTGCCTCGGCGGCGTTCGGTGTCGCCGGAACCCTTTCGCGCCACTGATTAGTTCGACATTACATGGCGTTCGGCATGATCCCGGCCGACAGGTCCTGGCTCCATCGATGCCCGCAGAACCGCCATCTTACGTCGCAACTCCCGGGTTCCACCGCTGATAACCAAGCTCTGATTAAAAGAAAAGTTAGTCGCAAATAGCACACGCGATGCTATCCAACCAGATGGGTTGGTGCGACTCCATAACACGCGGGAGGCAAGTACGTGTTGATCGTTCAGATCGCTCTGAAGCGCCCATATACCTTCGTGGTTTTGGCGCTGCTGATTGCGATTTTCGGATCACTCGCGGCATTACGCACACCGACCGATATTTTTCCCAACATCAATATTCCCGTCGTCAGCGTGGTGTGGACCTACACGGGTCTGCTGCCGAACGAAATGTCAGGACGCGTCATCTACTATTATGAACGATACATGACCGCTCAGGTCAGCGACATCGAGCACATTGAATCGCAGTCGCTCAGCGGTTACGGGGTGGTCAAGATCTTCTTCCAGAAGAACGTTGACATAGCGGCGGCGCTCGCACAGGTGACGGCGGCCTCGCAGACGGTTCTCAAGCTGCTGCCCCCCGGCATCACGCCGCCTTATGTGCTGAGCTACAATGCTTCAAGCGTTCCGATCCTGCAGCTTGCCCTATCAAGCCAACAACTTCCCGAGATGCAACAGTTCGACCTTGGGCAGAACTTTATCCGTCCGCAACTGTCAACCATCGCGGGTGCCGCCGTTCCCTCGCCCTATGGGGGCAAAATTCTCCAGGTCCAGGTCGACCTCGACCAGCATGCGATGCAGGCGCACAGCGTGTCGGCTGAGGATGTCCTCAACGCCGTTTCGGTGCAGAACCTTATTCTTCCAGCCGGCGATCAGAAGATCGGCAAATTCGATTGGAACGTGGCACTCAATGCCAGTCCCGTTCTGCTCGAGAAGATCAACGACCTGCCGGTGAAGAAAATCAATGGCGCAGTTATCTATGTTCATGACGTCGCCTACGTCCATGAAGGCTCGCCGCCGCAGCTCAACATGGTCCGCGTCAACGGCGCCAAGGCGGTGCTGATGACGATTCTCAAGGCGGGTGCCGCTTCGACGCTTGACATCATCGACGGCATCAAGTCGCTGCTGCCGCGTATTCAGCAGAG
>JASHRR010000357.1 GCA_030037185.1 Xanthobacteraceae bacterium
CCGCCACCAATGATCAGCACGTCGGTTTGGTGGTGCACTACCGGAATATCGAACCCGTCAAATTTGTTCGGCATAGTCATCATGAATGCCTCGACCCTCGGAAATTACGTCTTCACCATGTCCAAAAACGCGTCCACACAGGCATCCGCGAAAGGCGTGTCATTTACGTGCAGCGGCAGCTCTTCGACCCGCACTGACTTGAGGTGCGATTTGAGAGCACGCACGAAAATCTGGTAGTCTTCGGCGCGCTTCCAAGGGCCCATGTCGTTGCCCTGAAGATCATGTGCGCGGCGCTTCGTGTGTTCGCTGAAACCCTCGAGTGGCACCAGCACGCGTACCGGTCCCTTGGCCGCGTTGATCCGGACGGCAAATTCATGTCCGAGTTTCTGGAATTCCTCGGCATTGGTGCGCATGAGCAGGTTCTGCACATTGTACTGAAAGAATGCCCGTGCCTTGTAATGTTCGGGGACCTGGCCGACCCACAGATTGGCGTGGTCGATCGCGCCCGGAACGATGACCTGCGGGAGGCCGGTCGCGCCTGCAGCGGTCAATCGGGCGCCACCTGCGGAATACACGCCATCGGCGATCAAATCAGTCAGTTCGTGTGTCGTGATATCGACGACGCCTGCCAGTTCGCCAGATGCGGCCATCCGCTCGAGCGACTTGCCGCCGACACCCGAGGCATGGAACTGGATAACCTCGTAGCCGAGGTTTTCAAGGCGTTCGCTCACGCGATCGACGCAGCCGGCGGTGCCGCCAAACGATGAGACCCCCACGAGCGGCGCATGTTCGGTGGTCATTTTCCGTTTTGCTGTCCAGTTCCGGGCTGCTGCGGCCACGGCCAGCGCGGCGTTCTCAATAACCGATCTGGTGATGCGATTGAGTGAGACGTCGCCGATCGACGGATACATCGCCACGTCGCTTTCGGCCACGTACCACTGCACGGCTGCCGTGCCGGCCACCGTGCTTATTACGATTTTGGGAACAAGATACGGCAATGCACGCATGATCGAACACACGAGATTGGTGCCGTTCGCTCCGCCGAGCCCGATGACGCCGCAAATCTCGCCGTTGATGAATCGATCGAGCAATATCTTCTTTCCACCCTCTGCCATCACGGCGGCAGCATCCTGGCGCGAGCATTCGCTCAACGCCTGCCAGGACGCGCCTGCCGCCGCGGCCACGCCAGCGCCCGGCACATCGGCACCGTCGGCGCTGTGCGATTTCAAGGACAAGTCGACAATCCAGGGCGTGGCGCCTGCGCGCGTCAGCACTTCTGCGACGAACCGGGCCTCACTGCACTTGGTGTTCAGGGTCGCCAACACAGCTATGGTCGGCGTTTTTGATGCATTCACGAAGACCTCCACCCCTTGCTCCCCGGCGTCCGGCTGATGTGGTTTATCACCAGGAGACACTGGGAAGCATCAGGATTGTTTCTCCCCACCGCTTCCCGACCTCGTCACCATCAGCATTCTGCTTCCCAAAACTGCTTCGCACAGGCTTTCCAATGAGATTCACGAATACGTCGGTCGCGGCGCTGAAGCTGCCTGCTGGCAACACCGACCATTTCGAATGGGATGATTCAACGCCAGGGTTCGGCATCAGGCTGCGCCGAAACCGCCGCACGTGGACTGTGCAACTGTCCACGGTCGCACCAGGCGCCTTGCCATCGGTGATGTTCGGCAAATCGAATTGGAAGCCGCCAGAGCGGCAGCGAAGCGGTTTTTCGCCAAGTCTATACTGATGGGCCCCGCGGCCGAGCGTGCAGAGGCCCGCGCCAAGGCCGCCAATACGGTAGGTAATGTGGTCCAGAAATAGCTGGCAGCGCATCAGGGAGGTCGCCCGCCACCGGCAACTTGGTCCGTTACTGGTCGCTACTTGCGCTGCTGCATAGCCAACCGATCGATAGCGTGACGCGTGCTTGGCCACGACTTGCCATGCTCGTCCGTGAGGCGCCTGAGTTCGACGGCACTGTCGCGATGCCAGCTCGGTGCTGTCCGCGTTCTGGGCCTGGGCCTGAATCGCCGGCGAGTCCAACCCGGTCATGTTCACCAATCACCCCGACCCCGGCGCGAGGCCTCGGGATCGTGTCCTTGGGCCCGAAGGGATCATGCAGCGAGCCTAGCCGTCATTCGTGCGGATGGAAGTCCCGCCAGCAGAAGAGTCCAGTCACCGTTGTAGTCCTACGGGAAGGGTGACCGACACGCCGAAAGCCTTGAATTAAAAGTCCCGGAGCAGACAGCAAGGCTGCGGACCTACGGAGATGAAAGACATCTGCCGTCAATTGCCCATTCGGACGGCTAGTATCAGAGTTAACGCACAGTGAAACAGAGGATCTAGGTGTGACGCATGAGCCCGTAGGAGCGGAGAGGACTGGGTAATGCTGGCTAAGGCGTGCACAACAGGCTTTGCGGCTTACAGCTGGCAGCGGGGTGCCGGAATATTTAAGGGCTAGACGACCGATTCCATGAAAGTTGTCATTAGCTGGGGATTCATTATCGATTCTCGGATTCCTATATAGGTCGCGTGTGCCAAAACTGGGGGTAAAGGTCATGGCAGCGTGGCGGCGGGCGATTGAATTGTCGCTCGGAGATGAGGATACGGCAAAGTTGAAATCGATAGCGCAATCGCGAACGGAGCCGGC
>JASHRR010000358.1 GCA_030037185.1 Xanthobacteraceae bacterium
GGGCAAAACCATGGTCATGCCGGTATGGGATCATAGCCCGTTCAAGTGGCCGACACCGCCTTACGTGATGTGGCTCCTGATCGTTGCAAACTTCATCGTGTTCTTCGCGCAGGTTGGTGATGGCACTGTGCAGATGAACCAAGCCGACCATGTCGCTGGGGTCACTCCCGTAGCATTAACTGGACACTCCGTTGGCGGACTTTGGCCGCCGCTCACCCTGATCACCTATCAGTTCCTGCATGTCAATTTCGCGCACGTATACGGCAACATGATCTTCTTGTTTGTGTTTGGCGACGACATCGAGGAAGTGCTGGGACGCTGGCGCTTCCTCGCCTTCTATCTCTTGTGCGGTATTGGCGCCGCTCTTGTCTACGTACTCGGTTCGTTAGGTTCGGATAGACCGCTGATCGGCGCTTCCGGGGCAGTCGCTGGCGTCCTATCGGCCTATTTGCTGTTCCGGCCGTGTGCCCGGGTCACTTGCTTGCTTGGCCTCATTCCGCTTCGCCTCAGGGCCTATTGGATCATCTGCGGCTGGGCAATCTGGCAAGTCGTGGAAGCTGCCAACCGCGTGCACGATGGCGTCGCCTATTGGGGGCATGTCGGCGGCCTCATCACCGGTGCCGCCCTGTTCATCGTCATGCGGCCAACGGGCGTCAAACTCTTTGATTGCGTGCATTCGGAGCCGGTGTTGGTCGCAGGCAAGTTCGAGCCGCCGACTTGATAGTCGCTACACGGTACGCCACTGAGGCAATTGACATGAACAACGATTCTGATCGTCGACCTTTATTTCTCATCTGCATGGCTGGCGGATCACCGCCGCCGACCGCGACGGCGTCGCGCGTGCTTCGGCCGGACGGGGTCTGGTTGCTGGGCTGTCGTGATTGTGGAATCTCAAGATGACGTACTCCATCTCGGCTCGATGTCCGCAGATAGGCGCCTTCGGTATCGCGATCACGTCGTCGAGCATTGCGGTCCCGGCGCGCTGCGCGTGGGTGGGGCCACTGGGACTGGTGGTCACGCAAAATGTCACCGACCCGACGCTCGGTCCCGCCGGCCTTGCGCTGTTGCGGCAAGGCCTGGGAGCTCCGGCCGTTCTTAACAATCTGATGCTTGGAACATCGGCGCCGGGATGTCGGCAGGTCGGCGTCATCGATCGCTATGGCTGCGCCGCGTGGCATTCCGGCGCCGAGGCGCTGCCGGTGGCGGCCGTCGCAGAAGGTGCGGGTTGCTTGGCGCTTGGAAATCTGCTCGCCGACGAGGATGTGCCCGGCGTGATGATCAAGCGCTTCGAAGCCACAGCCGGACAAGCGCTGGCCGAACGGCTTCTGTCGGCGCTCGAAGCCGGTCTCGAGGCCGGCGGTGAGACCGGCGACGAACATGCGGCGGGCCTCCACGTGGCGCACGTGTTTGACTGGCCGGTCGTGGATCTGCGCGTCGACTGGCACGACGCGCCAATCGCCGAGCTGCGCGCGCTATGGGAGCGCTACCAGCCGCAGCTGAAGGACTATATCGCGCGGGCGATCGATCCCCGCGCGGCACCCTCGTTCTAGATGCTTGCGCCTCACGGGCTGCGTTGCGGTTGGAAGGCGACGGCCTCGCCCGAGCTGACAACGACACCGACTTCCGCCCCGACCGGACACGCAGACAGCGCAGCAATGCCGGACGCGCGCAGCAGAACACGCTCGCGCGCCAGGCCCGGCATCTCGATGTGAAGGTCGACATGGTCGCCGTGGAACACCTGCGCCGCGATCGTACCGGGCAACGATCCGGGCGCGCCGCGCGCTGCCGTCGTCAGGTGCTCAGGCCGGATGAAGACATCCAGCGTGTCGCCGATGGTCAGCGAGGCGAGCGCCGCGGCCGGCACGTCTAGGCGGACGTCACCGATCAAAACGCCGGCCACATCGCCGCACCGCTCTATCAGCCGCCCGGCCAGGATGCTCACGTCGCCGACGAAGGATGCGACGAAGCGGTCCGCCGGGCGGCGATAGATGTTGCCGGGCGCCGCCACCTGCAGGATGCGGCCCGCCGACATAACCGCAATTTGGTCCGACATCGACAGCGCCTCGCCCTGATCGTGCGTCACGAAAATCGTGGTGACGCCAAGGTTGCGCTGGATATGCTTCAATTCCACCTGCATCGCGCCGCGCAGGTTCTTGTCGAGCGCCGAAAACGGCTCGTCGAGCAGCAGCACCTTGGGTCTGATCACGAGCGCGCGCGCGAGCGCCACCCGCTGCTGCTGGCCGCCCGACAGCTGCTTGGGCTTGCGGTCGGCGAGGCCACTCAGTTTGACAAGTGCGAGGGCCTCGTCCACCCGGCGCGCAATCTCCGCCTTTGGGACGCCGCGTGTCTTCAGGCCGTAAGCGATATTCCTGGCAACGCTCATATGAGGAAACAGCGCATAATTCTGGAACACGAAGCCAATCCCACGCATGTGCGCGGGCGTCTCGGTGACCAGCACGCCGTCGATCAAGATCTCGCCGCTGTCGGCTTCGAGGAAGCCGGCCACGAGGTTGAGCAGCGTGGTCTTGCCGCAGCCGGAGGGCCCGAGCAGGGTCATGAACTCGCTGGGAGCGACCTTGAGCCAGGCTTCGTGTAGCGCGGTCATGTTGCCGAAGCGCTTGGTGACGCCATCGAGTTGCACGGCCGGCCGGATGCTCTCGCGGGCCGGAGCCCGCGCGCTCGCCTCCGTGTTGTCAATGGGCATCAACATTGAGGATTTTCCCGAGCCCCAGGCAGGCATTGGCAAGCGTAAGGAGCGTTGCAGTGACAGCGATGTAGATAACCGACAATGCCGCCAGCGTCGGATCGGCGAACTCGCGCACGTAATTATACATGGCGACGGGAAGCGTTTGCGTCGCCTGGCTGGTAACGAACAGCGTCGCGGTGAATTCGTTGAACGACAGGATCGCAGCAAACAGCCAGCCGCTCAGCAGGCCTGGCAGCAGCAGCGGTAGCGTCACGGTCAGCAGAACCCGCAGCGGTGCCGCGCCCAGATTGGAGGCGGCGAGTTCAAGTCGGATGTCGAAATTTTGCAGCGAAATCAAGACGCTGCGGATCACGAAGGGCAGCACCAGCACGACATGCGCAAGGATCACCAGCGGCAAGCCGCGTCCGGCGCCGGTCTGCGCGGCGAGCATCAAGAGGCCGAGACCGATGGTGTAATGCGGGATCACCAGCGGCGACAGCAGAACGCCTTCGAGTACGCGCTTGAGGGTGAAATTGTAGCGGTGGATCGCATAAGCGAATGCCGCACCGACCAAAAGCGCAATGGTTGAGGCCCACGCTGTGATAGTGAGGCCGTTCCAGAATCCCTTGCGGAAATCCGCATACTCGAAGGCGCGGGCGAACCAGCGAAGCGACCAGGCTTGCGGTGGAAACGCCTGAATGGCGCGATCATTGAAGGCGGCCAGCGCAACGACGATCGCCGGCAGCATTACGAACAGCAGGATCGCAGCGACGACAACATGCCCGGACAGGCGCACAAACACGGCACTAGGCGAGCGCTTCATGTTTCGTCTCCCAGCCGTTCAAGCGGGCGAGCCGCCTGCCTCGTCAGCGCCACAGCCGCCAGCGCAAGTGCAAGGCCTGCGATCGACAGGCTGGCCGCAAACGGAAAGTTGAACGATGCGAAACCGAGCTGGTAGATCAGGGTCGACACCGTGCTCACACGCCCACCGCCAATCAGTTGGGGGGTCGCGAACGCGCTGAAGGTCCAAGCGAATGCGGTGGAGAACCCGGCAACGACCCCAGGCAACGACAGCGGCAGCGTGATCGTCAGGAAGACGCGGACCGGTCCTGCCCCCAGACTTGCGGCCGCTTTCTCGTAGGTGCGGTCGATATGGGAAAGGCCCGCGGCCAGCATGATCACCATGATCGGCATCGTCACATGGACGAGCGCAGCGACGACGCCGGCGGTGGTGAACATCATCTGAATCGGACGCTCCACCAGACCGAGCCTGAGCAGAAAGCTATTCAGAAAGCCATTATTTCCCAGCACAATCATCCAAGAATAGGTCCGTACCACCTCGCCGAGAAACAGCGGCGTAATGGACGCGACCAGGATGAGCGATCGCAGTGCGGAACTGCGGCTGCGCACCATGCCATAGGCGAGTGGATAGGCCAGAATGAGCGTCAAGCCCGCAGTCTGGAAGCACAGCACGATGGTTGCCCAGAATGCCGAGGCATAGAACGGGCCCAGCAGGGTGGCAAAGTTCTCGAGGGTAAATCCGCCCACCTCCAGCGAGCCGGGAATATAGACCCTGACGCTGTATTGAAGAACGGCCGCCATCGCGGCGACCAGGCACAGGGCGACAAGGCCTGCCGGTGAGACGAACCAACCCAAAAAAGGTCGCTTAGTCATGCCACGTATTTGCTGACAGTGGAGCATGTAAAGAATTGCGGCCTTTACACTGGCCGTAAACCGCTCCCCGCAAGGGGGAGGGAAGCGCCTTAACGGGCGTCTGCGACCCAGCCCTCTTCCCGCAAGCGAGAGAGGGTGGAGGGGCCTGCCGTCGGGCACACCCTTGCCGGCTGTCCCGGCCCCCTCCTCCCAACGAGGGGCGAGGGGCGAAGTTTGCGGCACCGAACCTGAGCCTAGCATCTGCGACGGCTGAGGTGAGGGAGCACTGCCACGAGTCTGCGCTTTGCGGCCCGACTCTGGGCTCGGCCGATTGTGGGCCGGCGTTATTGCGTCATCATGTTTTCGGCGAACCACTTGCGCCATTCCGCGGTCTTTTCGGCCCGCAGCTTGTCGTCGATGACCAGCGTCTGGTGCGCCCACTGCTCGGGCGTGGTGAAGACGCCCGGTAATGCCGCCGTCTCGGGCTTTAGCCTGGCATTATCGACGACGGGGCTGCCTTTCTTCAGCTCTGCAATCTGAGCCTGCACTGCCGAGTCGAGGGCGATGTTCAGGAACTTGTAGGCGAGGTCGGGCTTGGCTGTGCCCTTCATGATGCCCATCGTATCGATGCCGAGCACCGCGCCTTCCTTCGGGATGACGAGCTCGATCGGCACGCCCTGGTCGCGCAGGTAATAGGCATTCATCGACAGCGCCACCTGCACGGGCGTCTCGCCGGTGGCGAACATCTGCTGGCTATTGGCGTCGTTGGTGTAGAAGGCCTTGTAGTTGGGCTTCAGCGCCTTCAGCTTCTCCTTGCCGACTTCCCAGTTCGAGGCGTTGCCGCCGGACAGCTTAGCCGCCACCGCGATGATGTGGCTTGGATCGAAATCGGGCGAAGCAATCATGCGATGCAGCGCCGGATTCCAGAGGCCTTCCCAACTGGCGAAGCTGACGCCCTTCGGTAACCGGTCGGGCAGATAACCGATGGCGTAAACATAGGCCCACACGCCGACATGATACGGACCGATTTTAGCCCGCTCGACGAGGTGTTGCGCATTCGGGACCTTAGACAGTTCCAGCTTCTCGAACAGGCTGTCGTTGGCATAGAGCCAGCCGACATGCGCAGTCGTGAACGTCACGTCGCTTTCCGGCTTTCCGGCCGCCAGCTTGGCCTGGTTCAGCCGGTCGATCGTGCCGCCGGTGATGTATTCGACGTCGACGCCGGTCTCGGCCGTAAATTTCTGGCCGATCGACTCCTCGATCAGGTCGCGGAAGCTGCCGCCCCACGTGCTGACGACGAACTTGTCCTTGGCGCAAGTGACCGATGGCGCCCCGGCGATGGTGAGCACGGAGAGGAAAATCGCTGCGGAAATCTTCAAAGCACGCATCGTCTTCGAACCTCGGTTTGAGTGCCCTCGCAAGAGAGGGAGCGAAGCAAGTGCGGGAAATGCGTTCCCGGATTTCGCTGCGCTCAATCCGGGCTACGTTGCCCGCAACATTATACCAAGCAAATAATAGGCAAAAAACGTGCCGTCGGAAAACATTCGCTGCGGAATGTGCAATCATAAATAACGAATAGAGCGCCGTTTCATCTCTCAACAAAAGACGAAATGGTGCTCAAATCTTTTATACGGACGCCTGAGATGTGTCCCGACTCAATTCTTCGGAATTTCAGCGATGATGTCGATCTCCATCAGATATTCAGGCTTGGCCAGGCCCTGGACGACGATGCCGGTCGATACTGGGTAAACGCCCTTCAGCCAACGGCCGATCACGCGATAAACCGGCTCGCGATAAGCGCGGTCGGTGATGTAGATGACGATCTTGACGATGTCCTGCAGACAGGATCCTGCCTCTTCGAGCAGCACCTTGGCGCACACCATGGCATTTTCCGCTTGCGCGGCGGCGTCGCCCACGCCGACGATGTTGCCATCGAGATCCATCGCAGTCTGGCCGCGCAGATACACGGTGTTATTGGCCCGCACCACCATGCAGACGTCGTTATCGAGATTCTGCTCGGGATAGGCGTCGCGGGTGTTGAACTTGCGGAAGCGCTGATGGGTCATGGATCGATCCTTGCGCGCCAGGTTTCGATGCGTGGCTCATGGCTGCGCCCCGTTGAGTCGATCGGACAGGCCTGCGCACTTCCTGACGAAGTCGAGCGGGCCGGAGAAGTCGAAGCTGTTGTATACCGCCGCCAGATGATTGAAGTGCGGCGCCTGCGCGAACTGTACGAACGTCAACCGGTGACCGGCATAGTCGGAGTTGAGAAGATCCCGCGCGAAGGCGAGGAGCTTGCGCCGGTCTTCGGCCTGCCATCGATTGTTGAGCGAATAGAACTTGTTCAGCCATTCGCCGGGGCCCGTCGCCTCAAACGAATTGACATTCGGCGTGATGCAGATCTGGCCGCCGCAGAGCTCGCGCGTGATATGCATCACGGTAGGAAGCTGAGAGCAAGCGAATACGCGGCCTGCATACAACATCGACTGCTGAGGCATCAGCAGGCCGCCCGGACTCTTTTCCGCCATTGCGATCGAGGCGGTAAGGTGCGCATTGATGCCTTCGCGATAACAGACCAGATCGGCGAGCTTTTCACGAACCGACTGGATCTTGTCGAGACCGGTCTGCTTGGCGTTCCACAGCGCGGCGCCTATCATCATGTCGGCGACGTAAAGCAGGCGCAGCACATAGGGAAATGCCGAATAGCGATGCAGCGTCGCGCGCACGAACTGGGCCGCGCGCGTGTACCGGTAGAAGAAGACGTCTTCCCAGGGGATAAGCACGTTGTCGAAGACCACCAGCGACTCCACTTCGTCGAACCGGCTGGAGAGCGGATAATCCTTCTCGCTGAAGCGGTTGGCGAATCCGGCGCGGCAGATGTGCTTGACGCCCGGCGCGCCCATTTTGGCGATGCAGCCGACGGCATAGTCCGAAAGCGTTTCGTTGACCCAGGCGCCCACCGTGGGTTTCAGATAGGCTTGGTCCGCGTAGGCGGCGGCGGTTTCGTACTTCGCGCCCCGGATAATGATGCCGGCGTCGGTCTCGCGCGCAACATGGACCATCAGATCTGGATCCTGCTGCTGCGGCGGTAGCGACCGGTCGCCCTTCGGATCGGTATTGGCCGACACGTGGAAGACGTCCTTCTCAACCACCGCCCGGATATGCCGGTCGATGTTGGCGGCGAAGCGCGGGTCGATTTCGGCCAGCACATCGCGGCCGTCCACCAGCGACCACAACTCGCCGATCGTTTCGTCGCCGACGCGCGTGACGACGCCACCGATGTCCTTCATCACATGATCGACAGCGGTGACCTTGTCGGTCCAGTCCTTGCGCTCCTGCGGCGGACGGAGGAAAATCGAGTTGCGCTCGTTGCCGTCGACGTAGGTCAAGACGCTGCTGTAGCGCTCCTCGTGTGCCATGTCGTACATGCGCGCCCTGATGTCGACGATCGGCCGCAGCGCCGGGTGCTGCGTCACGTCCTTGACACGCTCGCCATCGATCCAGACCTCTCGTCCGTCGCGAATGCCGTTTTTGTAGTCTTCGCCTGTGCGAATCATCGTTGGCTCCTCGTTCCTCTGTTCGCGCTCGGCTCAATAGCCACGACGGGGGTCGACGCGGCTTAGCAGCGACTGGCCCGCGTGCAATCTTCGCAAGTTCTCGCCAATCTGTTGTGCCGCCGATGTCGGCAGTGCGACCGAGGCAAGATGCGGTGTGATGAGGACGTTGTCCATCTCCCACAACGGACTAAACGCCGGCAACGGCTCGGTGGCAAAAACATCGAGCGTCGCCTCGGCGATATGGCCTGACCGCAGCGCGTCGATCAGCGCCAGCTCGTCGACGATACCGCCGCGCGAGACATTGATGAAAGCGGCGCCGGATTTCAACAGGGCGAGCCGCTCCGCGTTTAGCAGACCCCGGGTGTGCGGGGTCTCAGGTAGCATGCAGACGAGGATATCGCTACTGCCTAGGATCTTTGGCAATGCGTCGGGGCCGGCAAGCGTCCAGATGCCCTCAACGGTCTTAAGCGTATTGGACCATCCTTGCACCTGATATCCCTGCCGCGCACATTCCAGCGCCGCCGTGAGTCCCAATTGGCCAAGCCCCAGAATGCCGACACGCAGGGTCTCGGGATCGCGGGGATGGATGTAGTGCCAGGACCGCCGGCGCTGCGCGCGTTCAAACGTTGGAATATTGCGGGCATGGCGGGTCACGGCGAACAGCACATAGCCTGCCATCATCCGCGACATCTTGGGATCTGACAGCCGGGTGATCGGCACATTGGGCAGGTCGTCGCGACCGAGCAGAGCATCGACACCGGCGCCGAGATTGACCACCAACGCCAGGTTCGGAAATTTCGCGAAGAAGCCGCGTGGCGGCTTCCACACCAGTGCATGGCGGACGGAAGCTAAGTCTTCGATATCGCTTTCACGCCGCAGATCGATATTTTCGTCAGCCAGCGCCGCACGCCAGGCGTCGAAATCATCATACGCGCTATGAAAGACCATCGACTCCGGTATCATCTGGGGGCCTGCTCTGCGATCAGCCGCGCCACGGCGGTCAGCGCCAGCTCATAGCCCAATGCGCCCAGTCCGGCGACGACACCGGTAGCTGCGCGCGAGACGTAGGATTCATGGCGGAAAGGTTCACGCTTCCAGATATTGCTCATGTGCGCTTCGACGATGGGGCCTTCAAAAGCCAACAACGCATCCAGAATGGCGATCGACGTGTAGGTGAGCCCTGCCGCATTGATGACGAGGCCGGCGGCCTTCTCTCGCGCCTCCTGGATCCAGTCCACCAGTACGCCTTCGTGATTCGACTGGCGAAATTCAAGCGAGAGCCCGAGCGAGGCAGCGTGATCCCTGCACCGTTCTTTTATCGTGACAAAGCTGTTGCTCCCATATATTCCGTGACGATTCAGTCCGTAAAGATTGGCATTGGGGCCATTTAAAAAGTACACAATCGGTGAGGTGCTCATGGGGCGCTCTCGTTGTTGGTCACTGGCCTGCGACATTAACGAGGGCTGCACTGTCGTGAAAATAAAATAATCGATCCGCTTCGACGGTCTGGATGTGAGCTCCCGTCGCCGGCGAACGTCTGCTCCGTTCCGTTGCCGCGAAACAGCGTGGAGGAGCGAAATTCGGCGTCAACGTGTGTCGCCGTGGTCCGCACGGGAAGCGGGCCTTGGACCGCAGGCCGTCAATGCGGTCATTTAGCCATTCACCTGATGCCGTGATTTATCCCCCAGCGGCGATCGTTGCGGCGTGTCCGACCAGCGTGACGCGATCGCGACGCCGACGCGCCTTCGCGCGCAAGACACAGAACCATTCGCCGCATTGCGGAGGGTCACGGGCTCGCAAGCCCCCGCCAATATAACACGTTCGGGGTCGATAATTCTGGTTGCGGATTCATCGAGGCGACCGTTTCGGCAATATTCGTCTGAACATATGGATACGGCGCCGTTATGGCCATGTATTCATCGGCTCCAGTTGAACGTTCAGGGTGTCTGCGAATGGCGCCTGCGCATACAAACGAATTGAGCCATAGGCATTCGCGCCTCGAACCCGGAGCGGATCGGGCTTCGTCCAGGCGCTCCGGCGGCGGGCAACATTGACCCACGACTCGATCAGGATGGATCAGCCGTCGAGGCGACGATTCCCAGGTATTGGATCGTGTCTGGACGCGGTCGGGCACGAGGCAAGTGGATCGTACGGCGTTGGCACGCCCCGGGGCGGGCAACATCATTTTGCAACAGGGGGAGATCAAATGAGTAAATGAGCAACGTTTTCGCCCGGAATCGGCACGATAATTGCTTGCGGACAATGTCCGTGTGCTACCTCCGGGAAAAGTCGGCTGATGGCAGGCTCCGAGCGCTCCCCCTCCTCGTCAGCGATGGAATTACGGGATCTCTGCAAGAGCTTTGGCGACACGCTCGCTGTCGACCACGTGTCTATCACGCTATCGCGCGGACAGATCCTGGCGCTGCTCGGCGAGAATGGGGCCGGCAAGTCCACCCTCATCAAGCTGCTGGCCGGGATATTCCAACCCGACCACGGCTCGATACTGGTCCATGGCGAGCCCATCGATCACGCCCGGAATAATCATTTTGCCTTCATCCACCAGGATCACGGGCTGATCGATACCATGACGGTTGCCGAGAATATCGCTCTCGTCAGCGGCTACGACAGGGCACTCGGATTAATCGACTGGCCGTCGACCAGAAGGCACGCAGAGCGATCGCTGGAGCATGTAGGCCTCCGGATTGATCCCGATACGACTGTTTCCGCTCTATCGCGGACCGAGCGGTCCCTTGTTGCAATTGCCAGGGCGCTAGCGATGAACGTCGATCTGCTCGTCCTCGACGAGCCGACCGCGAGCCTGCCGTCAGCGGACGTCGAACGACTTTTCAACGTGCTCCGGTACCTTCGCGAGCGCGGTGTTGCAATGATCTATGTGACCCATCGCATGGACGAGGTGTTCCGGATCGCGGACCGGGTTGCCGTCATGAGGGACGGCCGCCTTGTCACGGTAAAGGACATCGCGCAAGCGTCGATTGGTGAATTGGTGAATGCGATTGTCGGAAGGCCGCTCTCGACTGTCTTTATCCGAGCCCCAGAGCCGTCCTCGCAACCGGTCCTGGAACTGCGAGGTGTTGAACTCGGGCATCTAAGCCCGGTTTCCTTCACGGTAATGGCGGGCGAACTCGTTGGCCTGACCGGACTGCGTGGCGCAGGACATGAGCTGATCGGGCGGACCCTCGCCGGTATACTTCCTTGCAAAAGCGGCGACATCACTATTCGCGGGAAGCGCGTTCTCCTTGGATCGCCGCGGCAGGCGATTGATGCGGGGGTGACGTTCATCACCAGTAACCGCGAGGAAGAGAGCCTCGCCCCGACCATGTCGGTCCGCGAGAATTTGTTCCTGAACCCCTCGCGGATGCAAAGACGGCTGTTCAGCTTCCTGCTGCCCCGGTCGGAGAGACGCCAGGCACGCGAGTTACTCGAGCGATTTTATGTCCGTCCGCCGAGTCCCGATCGCGTTATTGCCACACTGAGCGGGGGCAATCAGCAAAAATCGGTCTTAGCGCGCGGTTTTGCAACGCCGGCGTCCGTATTCGCGTTGGAGGAGCCCACGCAGGGCGTGGACGTTGGAGCCAAGTCGGAAATCTATCTGATAATGGGCCGGGCGCTATTGTCAGGCTGCTGTATTCTGATTCTGTCGAGTGACTTTGAGGAAGTGGCGCTGGTGTGTAATCGCGCGTTTGTCTTCAATCGCGGCCGCATCGTCGCTGAATTATATCGAGAGGAGATCTCGGTTCCGCGGCTAATTGAATTCGCAAGCACTCCAGTGAGGCACTGACGAAGATGGAATCCGTGCGCACGCAGGACGAAAAATCGAAGACGCCGTCGGACCGCATGGAGTTGGTTCGTACGGCATCGCTTACCCGCAATCTGCTCGTGCGATACGGACTTCTACTGGTAACCTTGGTGCTGATCATTCTGTTCACGATCCTGCTTCCGTCGACGTTCCTCACTGCTCTGACTTTCCGGTCGATCTTGAGCGACCAATCGATCGTTGCACTCGTGTCGCTTGCGCAAATGATTCCGTTGGCGGCCAACAAGTTCGATCTTTCGGTTGGCTATGGGATAGGACTTGCTCACATCCTGTCGATCGGATTTCAGGTGGAGACTGGTCTCCCGTGGCAAGTTGCGACTCTCATAGTGTGTGCCATCGGGCTGGGAGTTGGGATCATCAACGGCCTGCTGGTTGAGGCCGCGCAAATCGATTCATTCATCGCGACGCTCGGCACTGGCTCCATCCTATATGCGGCGTCGATCGCTTACACCGGGGGTCAGCAGCTTGTCGGCCAGCTGCCCAGTGGCTTCACCCAGATCAACGATATGGCGGTCTGGGGCATTCCGGCGCCCGCCATCTACGTGCTCGCATTGGCTTTGGCTTTGTGGGTCTGCTTCGAGTATCTACCGATAGGCCGGTATATCTACGCGATTGGTGCAAATCCGAGAGCCGCGGAACTCGTCGGCATCCCGAAAAGCCGTTATGTCGTCCTCGCCTTTGCGGCATCCGGGCTGATCACGGCATTTGCAGGCGTCGTCCTCGGTGCAAAGCTGCAGATCGGCCAAAGCAACGTGGGGCCGCCCTATCTGTTGCCGTCGTTCGTCGGCGCCCTGTTGGGATCGACCGCGTTCCGTCTAGCCCGCGTCAATGTGTGGGGGACCATCGTTGCGGTCGTCCTGCTGTCGGTAGGCATTGCCGGAATAGAGCAGATGGGGAGCGCATTCTACGTCGAGCCACTGTTCAACGGCATAACGCTGCTGATCGCCGTGGGACTTGCTGGACTCACTTCGCGGCGACAGAAGTCCTCCGGTATCCAGACAGCGGGCCGGGTCCGGGACGCCTGTCGAGGCGCGACCAATTTCGAAGGAAAGCTCAAAGAAGACCCGCAACCCCGACAGCTATCCGTCAGGGGTCGCCCCTGATCTTTTAAACCTTCGGGCGCGTCGATAAACAAGTGGGTCAGAATTACAAATTGAGAGAGTTATTTATGGACAGACCTTTAGCCCTGAGGAGGTTACAGGTGACCACTAGGCCGGTTCAATTTCCGGGAGTCAACGCGTTACTCGGCGTGCTGGCGTGGGCCGGTCTCACCGTCATCGCAACCGGCATTCCGACGGCGCCGCGCGCGCAATTGGCCAACGCGGGCCCA
>JASHRR010000359.1 GCA_030037185.1 Xanthobacteraceae bacterium
CCGCCATGAGTTCTTAATCCTACCTGAAGGCTCTATCGGGACTCAGTGGGTACGCTTCGATGGCTGGAAACTTTCGTTCAATTCTGGTGAGTTTGAATTTGACTTTCAGACTTGTTCTCCTGCACCCGGCCGATGCGGGACGTTCCGTAAGACCATGCGTTCGATTGCAAAGTGCGAATGCGACGAGTTCACAAGCCTGTCTGGCGCGCGCATGGCGAAGGAGTTTTGCAGAACAGCCCACGGCACGGCGTCCCGTTGGTGCACATCCGGAACACCGCCGTCAAAGCCAGCGTTGCGTTGCTGCGTGAGGCCTAATGGGGGTCCCGGCGCTTTCTTTCTCCGCGCGCCAAAGGGCCGGGGCCTGTCGGCCGATTGCGCCTACATGGCTCCCGGCCGATACTAGGCGGCATGGCCAGGAAGCCTGAACCGCCGCCAGAGCTGACGGCTTGGAGCGTCTACAAGATCGCCGCCACAACCTCCTGGCCGGGCACCGTCGAGGCGCCATCGAGATTGACGGCACCGAACTCGGCAATTCTGCGGTTGAGAAGACCAACCTTCTTTCGCTCCTCGCCGCCGAGCACGCGGTAGGGTGGTCCTTGCTTCACTGATTCCGTCGTCAGGGCACCGTCGGTTCCTGCGATTCCCGCGAGAGGGGCTTGGGCGCCGGGACGGAGGCAGGCCGCGGTATTGGTTTTGGTGCGAAGGCGGAGCCGGGCCGTGGCGAAGGCTCTGAGTTCTTCGAATGGATTGACTGTTCGATCTCCTGTAGTTTCGCGATCTCGCGGGTCATCCGCTCCTGGCCGGCTGTGAGTTGGTCGAGGCTACGCGTTATCTGCTCTTCACTTGTGGCAATCCGATCTACGCTGCGCCCTATCTGCTCTTGAGTTGTAGCGATCCCGTCAACGCTGCGCCCTATCTGCTCTTGAGTTGTGGCCATCCGGTCGGCGCTGCTCGCCATCCGCCCTTGACTGGAGGCAATACTGGTGGCCAGTCGGTCGATACTTTGCCGCACAGCGTCGAGATCAAGCGATACCGCGCCGATCTGCTGCTGATCCGGAGAAGAGGCCCTTCGCGAGGCTGGCGCGATCACGTCAGGTGCGTTCTGAGCAACCGGTTCGGCCTGCGGCGCCAACTCGCCAATGTGCGGGTACGAGGTTGCGATCATCTCTCTTGCGCCATACGACTGCCAAGCTAAGGTCGCAGAGACGCCGATGCAAAAAATTATCAGGAAACGGACGAGGGGGATCAAGGCTCGCTTGTCAACCGAGGATCGCTCGTTTGAATGG
Source organism: Xanthobacteraceae bacterium (assembly GCA_030037185.1). The sequence goes on from JASHRR010000359.1 coordinate 1,287, forward strand.
CTTTCATTTTTCAGGTCGGCCGGGAGAACGGCGAATAGGTTGGCGGGCAACGAGCCTTCGGAGAGCTCGGATTGCGGTGGGCTTGGCATCGCACTCATCTGCACCCTCGGTTTGTCGTCGGCCGAATCACCGTCGAGATGACATCGCAAAGCCTTATCGGTCGGTCGGCTTCTCGACAGCTTCAGAAGGAAATCGCTCCTCGTCCCCGCAAATCTCTCCACGGAGTCAATTTGCAAGACAGCTTGACGCCAAAACGTGCTGTGAAGTAGATCGGGCTGCGATATGGACACCGCCCCGTTTCCGCAACCAGAGAGCATTCGCCAAGCTATGGACGAGGCTTGGCGCGATCACCATCACGCCCGTGATCAGACGTGGAAGGCAGTTCAGATGGAAGCTGTCCTCGCGGCTGGATTGGTGACCCTTGACGTCCAGTTTCATAGTGTTGCCGCGACGACGCTGATGGGTGTGCTGGTAGTGTTGTCGGCGGTCTCCGGTATCCTAATTTCGCTTCACCATCGAGGTGTCGAGAGAAGGAAGTTTGAACATATCCTGAACTGTGAAGAGGCGTTGGGTTTACATAGCCCCAATTTGATTAGCGGCGTAAAAATTCCAGACAAGTTGCGGCTGTGGGATGCTTTTATACCGTCGGTGAACAATACGGTAGTTTTCATCATAAGGCTCCATCTCGCGATTTTGTTCTTTGCTCTAGTGGTCACTGGCTCGCGTTGGTTTGCACAGAACGAGACCCCGAGAGGCGTCGGCCATGCCGTCCCGACGGTATCGCAACCGGCCCGATGACATCAGGCCAGGATCGCTAGCCGACCACCTTCATTTTCCGATCGTCCTCTTCGAGGGGAACGACGTCCTCCCTCTCCGCCCGAAAGAGCTTGTTGAAGAGGTCTTTCGTTTCCTGGACACGCTCATCAAGCTGATAGGTGGCGTAGGCAATGGCTTCGTCCCGCTCCCTGCACCTGGGATACCCATGCGCTGCCGTCAGCAGGTACGCCGCATCGGCCGCGGTGTTGATGGCGTACGCCAGATCCGACCACAGGCCGCGATCGCGATCATCCTCAGCTAGTGTTCTCATTGCAGGATTACCATTCTTTAATCATTTCAATTACAATGTTACTTGATTAACACAACGAAGGCCGATCGGACATAGCCCAAATGGGTCAAGCCGCTTCGCCGCCATCGCACGGCGCAGAAGGGCGAGGCTCTGGCTATTGCTTTCCCTGTGTTCTTCTCGACGAGAGCTAAAAGCATCTGGACAATGTGCTCTAAGCGAGCGACGCGTGGCTCCAGCCGCGTATCATTTGATGGTGCAACATTGCGACGTATCTCGGTGATCTCGTCGAGGAGGCCGTCGAATGGCTTAGGCATCTCTGCCCCCTAATGCGCAATCGCTTGCGCATATTCCACCAACGCTGGCGCCGAACGATGATCGCAGGCGTTGCTGCGTGGTCCGGATGATGAGGTTGGAGTTCGGACGGACGTAGGCGTGGGTCCGTGTAAAGCATTGTAATGTCCTTCAAAATATCGCCCCTCTGGCGTCAATCACGCCCCGCTGCCTCGCATTGCAACCGCGGGGGCAGGAGGGCGGTATCAATAGGTAAATGTTATGAGCTTAACATAGCTGTCTCGTTCCGCAATCTTGCTTCCCGCATGTTTCAGATGCATCAGCGCGGAGTGGCGGACAAGCTACGATACCAGCCCGGTTTGCAGGGATGCGGATGTGGCGACAAAGAAGAAGGCCCCGCCGCAGCAGAGCCTGAACATTCCCGCAACCAGTTCACAAAAATTGATAAGTAAAAGTAACACCAGGAGCTGGGGCCTCAATGATTATTCATTGGGCGTTTTGTTGCGACCCCGACGATTTTGGATGGGAGGGCGGCAAGGCCGGGCAGCTGTCTACAAAAAAAACACAGGACTGGATTTTTTGTGTGAGCTATCTCAGACAGCGTGTGCGCGCGGATTATGATAATCCCTTCGGATACGGGACTTCGCGCACCCACTTGGCTAGGCCCCCCGTTCGCCCGCCGAAAGCCGTCGGCAGTCTTCGACGTGGCCTGGCTTGGTTGTCTTTGGAGTCGGGTTCCCGTCCACATTAACATTTGATGAAATGTTATGTTGTGTTAGTGTAAGGTTGCGGGCGGTTGCGGCTGTTGTTGGCGGCGTGCGTAGGCTTGTCTCAGTTTTCCGGCGAGAAGGGGTCAATTATGAAGAGATTTGGACATTTCGGCACGCGTCGGTCAGCTGTTCAGGGCAATAGCTGGAGGCGCTGCAAGCTTTCCTTTCCTTGCGTTGGCTAAAAAATCTGCGTCTGCTCAGGTAGCTCCTAAGCCCCCGCCCCCGCCCGGAGGAGGCCCGTTGCCCCGCCCCCCGCCCGGACGCACGCCGTGTCTACTGAAGGGGACGAAGATTTCGACTCCTTCAGGCGATCGTCTCGTGCAGGAACTGAAAATTGGAGATGAAGTAAACACGCTTGGCGGTCGTAAGCCCATCAAGTGGATCGCCTACAGCAAATTCACGAAGGAGGAAGGCAGGGCTTGGCCGGATAGCGTAATGCCGATCCGCGTCGCGCACTTTGCGATAGATGAGGTGCCTCGTTAAAGAAAAGGCAATGCAGCGGCGAGACATAGAGATCGCCGTGCGGTGAACCCGACATTGAATCGGGAATTGCAGGCTTGGCGTTCCCCAGACGGGCAACTCTTCTGCGACGAATTCTGTGCTGATGATTACGATGAGCTCGTTTTCGTAGCCGCTCGTCGGCATCTGCATCGCCGACGCAGGATGTCGTGGATAGATCCGGCCGGTCGGGCTTAACGGTTGGCCGACGACCTGATCCCAGATGGGAAGCGCGACCCTGATTTAACTATTTAACTGTACGAACCGCCGGCAGGCCGCCGATCAGCGAGGTCCGGCGGGGCCCCGTCGGGTCCACGAAGTCAAGCGTGACGGCTATCGCCCAGCGTGCCGGTTCGGTGCCGAGGGCATCGTTTCCAAGAGGTGGACGGCACCCACCGATCCGCCCCGTGTCGCGTTTGGATTACAAAGTCGGCTGCCGACTGCAGGACCCGGAAGGCCCGCACCTGGCGACGGGACCAGGGGTGATATCCGGCGTCCTTCCAGTTGGAAGCCTTGCCCCACCTCGCAGACCCAATTATCGGGCGAAAGCCTTCATATCGTTGCACGCGCCCCTATCCGTAGTGAACGAGGTTAAGTTAAGTCACAGCGAACCCGCGCTGGAGGAAGGGGTGAGAGCGGACGTTTTAATATTGCAACCCGAACAACACCGGGAATTCAACTTTCTCCGTTGTTTGGGCTGTCTCCGCTCTCCGCATTTCATTTCGGTGGTCGGGGACCGTTCGCGTTGCGACGTACCAGCATCTCACGCCCTCATGACCAGGTGCTCTCAGCGTCCAGGACGGCCATCCTCCCGGATGCTCAAGGCGAACAGCCGAAGCGGAGGGAAAGCAGGTAGAATCATGCCCGCTCGGCGCGAACGACCGGTTTCCTTTGCCTGGCAATGTGTGTGACGGTCTCGCCTCAATCCGGCTTTCGGCCGATTTTACGTCCAAAGGCGCCGTCGGCTGCAATGGTGCTCTTTGAACATCTGACTCAATTTGGCTCTCGACAGTGCTATCTATAGCCGCGGGAGCCTGAGCTTCTGGTGACGGCAAAAATTCAACGGGTGGTGTATTGACCGAAGCTTGCGGTGCGACCGCAAGCTCGATCGAGCCATCAGAATTTGCGAACATGAAATAACAAGCAGGTGGCGCGGCGACCCCAACCGCGATCAATAATTTCGTCCGACGAGAGAGTGGATTGCTTGGCCGACGCAACAATGGAGTGGATGTCCACCCGTCCGGCTCAAACGAGATGGCATTTGGCACAGTCGTTGGTGCTTTGATGTAAGGTAGGGCCGTGATTGGCGTCTTAACTACCGGAAACATGGAGCGCTTTTCTATTCTAACCGGAATTCGGTCGAGTCGCAGCCACGTTTATGCCTCAACTGTGTTGAATTTTCAAGCATCAGCCTGAAAAAAGTCATCTGAGATGCCTGAAGGGCTTCGATTCCCACCGGCCTGAGGCTCCCCTCTGACCCGCGGTCAGCAGCCAAAGGCAGGCCTTCAGCCGCTTGTCTTGCGGCCGATACTTGCCGCATGGCCAAGAAGCCCGAACCGCCGAAGCCGATCATCTGGAACGTCTACAAGTTCGCCAGCAAGGCCGAGAGGCCCCTGACGAGGCCGCCGCGATGGCGAAGGCCTCGGTGGAATTTCGGTGCCTGCGAACCGTCTGCCAACGATACGGCGATGGCCCACCGCAAAGGCGAAATCACCCGCGGTGATCTTAGGCGCAAATGGCCGCATCACGTAGCGCTTCCGGCCGAAAAGGTGCGAGGCCTCACGAACAGTGAGGTGATATTTTGCGCTGCCGGTGTTCTATCGGCGACTCCGCCCACGTACTCCCTGCGCCGCGATGACAGCGACTACGTGGTGTTCTGCTTTGCCAAGCCGGAAGACGCTGAGGCCTTTGCCAAGCGCTTTAGTGGGGAGCGGTTGCCGGCGAGCAGCCAGGGATCAGCCTGAAAACAAGCGGCCCTTGTTTAAGCGAGTTGAATGCTTTCGTATTGTCGCCCTTGCTCCATCCTGCGCGTCCGGTGGCGCGCCGATGAACACCGCCGCAACGGCCGCGGGTTGCAGCCGCGTGCTCGCTCCCGGTGAGCGGCAGGACGTGAGCGAAGATGGACGGCACGTCGGGCTCGGTGAGGCGGATCGCCAGCCCGGCGACCTGGTCCGTGATAGCATTTTTGCCGGCCCGTTGATTTTGGCGCTTCGGAATACGGGCAAAAATTGAACCGAGCGAATTTGACTCATTGTTACGCTCTGTGGGCTCAAAACATTTATTCTCTACGGCTGCTGAGGATGCAGCGGAATGACGGAGCCTCGGCGTCGACAGGCTCACGACGTGCAGATCTCCATCAAGCCGCGCCAGCATCAATGACGGGATGCTTCGCCAAGCGGAAACAAATCGCGCGATTCCGAGTCCGAGTTTCGACGGCGGCGGTGCCCCGACGCCCTCCCGATATCTAGAAATCTAGAACGCGTGCTCCGGGGCCGAGGGTGGCCCGTGGCGACAGTCTGAGGTGCTCCAGGAACCCCAGGTCCAACTTACATGCGGGCTTAATCTCACCAAGCAAACACCGACCTCGGTACCGACGACACAAGGACGAGGGTAGACTTACATGGATCAAAGCACCATTAGGCTATACCTGCCGTCCGCCCTACAGTCTGTCGACATTCAGCATGCCTGTTTGGCCGTACCGTCGCTAAGATTCGGTGAAGGTACTACCGCGGCTGCCGGAACACCGGTCTCAGTTCAACTTTGCGGTTCCTGAAATCGCGGAGGAACTCCTCAAAGGCCTCCAGGCCGCCGGGCCTCATCATCATCTCTTCAAACTCGCCATACGC
>JASHRR010000360.1 GCA_030037185.1 Xanthobacteraceae bacterium
AGCGTCGAGCGCTTCCTGCCGGCGGCCGAAGATGAAGACGAAGGCGCCCTCGTCGATGAAGCGCCTTGCTGCGGCGCGGCCGATGCCGGTAGCGCCACCCGTGATGACTGCAACCTTACCCTCAAGCTTTCCCATGACTTTTCCTTTCGTCGTGTCGGACAGGGTCTCTGTTCCCCGGCTGATTGCCTGGTCCACCAGTTAAGAAGGGGCAGATGATCGAAACAGTGATTAAATTTCGATCTAGATGATCTATATATATGATTATGTTGGACTCGCTGACCCTGGACCAAATTCGGCTGTTCCTCGCGGTTGCCGACGCTGGAAGCTTCTCGAAGGCTGCGAGGCAGCTGAACCGCGCCCAGTCGGCGGTGACTTACGGAATCCAGAAGCTCGAGGCGCAGTTCGGCATTCCGCTATTTGACCGCACAACGTATCGGCCAGCACTGACGGAGGCGGGGCGTGCGCTGCTGCCGCGGGCACGCCGGATTGCCGAGGACACAGATGCCTTTCGCGATACCGCGCGAAGTCTGGCCAGCGGATTGGAAGCGGAGTTGACGATCGTGCTCGACTCCATGTTCCCGATGTCTGCGGTCGTCAAAGCGCTCCGCGCTTTCACCGCGAAGTTCCCAACCGTTCCGCCGCGCGTCTATGTGCAATCGCTTGGCGCGGCCGCGGAACTGGTACTCGACGGCACGTGCTCAATTGGACTGCTGGGGCTTGTTTTCAGCGACATCGCGCTCTTGAAGCGCTTCCCCTTGCTCACGATCGATCTGATCCCGGTGGTGGCACCCGATCATCCGCTGGCGGCATTCGAGGGCCCAATCGATACACACATCCTGCGCGAGCATGTTCAACTCGTGCTCACCGATCGCTCGTCGCTGACCGCGGGACGTGATTATGGCGTATTGTCGGGCCGCGCTTGGCGCCTGGCGGACCTCGGCGCGAAGCATTCGATGCTTCTGGCAGGTCTTGGCTGGGGCAACATGCCCTTCCATCTGGTCCAGAATGACGTTGCGCAAGGACGACTAAAAGTTATTCAACCAATCGAGTTCGACTCGAGAGTTGCGCAATTCGTGATGTGCGGCGCCTACCTTGCCGACCATCGGTTGGGCCCAGCGGGGCAGTGGATGATCGAACATTTGTCGGCCGTTGTCGGCAATTAGACACCGAACGCCTGCATCTCACCACGTCGCTTATTGGCCCACAGCCGCTGTGGGCCCTCGATCGGCCCGGTACGCAGCTGTCGAAGGCACTACGGACCAAACTTGGTTTTAGACGGTAGTTGATCTCCCCGGCCCGGATCGTTGGCGCGGCGCACAGCATTGGGTGCCAGGCAATGCGCCGTCGCTGAGCATTGATGTGGGAAAATCGGATTCAATTCGTCGCTCCGCCGCCAGCGCAGCCTCTCGATCGCGCTGGCGTGCTCGCCGTCGCCGGACCGCCGCGCGCCTCTGTGCCGCTGTCTCCGGTGACTGCGGCAGCTCCCTCTCTGCGCCAGTGAACGGATCTTGCCACACCGCAAGCTGCGGCGGCGTCCATGGCCGGCGGAACACAACGCCTTCCTTGCACAGCGCGACCATCGCAGCACAAGCACCCCTCGCCAACCAATACGTGCCGGCGCCGGCCTTCAGCAATTCCGTACGCACCTCTCTTTGCGCTTTGCTCGCAATGCCGGACCGCGATTTCAGCTCGATGAAAATCAGCCTGCCGCGAAACACGACCATCACATCGGGAATTCCTGAGCGAACGCCCCTCCTTCTCTGAGAGGCCCCCGACAATCTGTCACGCGGCTTGCACTCCAACGATGTCCACCACGTCGTCTCAGGATTGAGATGCCGCGACAACAACACGGCAAGCTTCTCCTGCTCCGCCTCCTCGGTCGCAGCGCTCGAGCGCCTACTCCAGTTGTTTCGTGGTTTCATACCCCCTCATCACCCTTCCCCACCACGCGAGCCCCTTTGAGCATCGTAATCGACGCCGATGTTATCTGCGCCGTCGACGCCGGCTGAATGCCGGTAACTATCAACCCCAGCCGCTCCGCAGAACGCAGCGCCAAAAGCTCACATAGCCGCGTCGCCCTACTTCAGCGGCAAAAACGCGGTCTCGCGAATCCGCGTCAGGATCACGAAGGTGATCACGGCGGCGGCGATGACGTAGAACGCCGGCGCCAGCGGGTTGCCGGTCTCCCTGATGAGCCAAGTCGCGATGAACGGGGCGAAGCCGCCGAAGATCGCGACGGCGATGTTGTAGCCGATCGACAAGGCAGTGTAGCGCACCCGGGTCGGAAACAGCTCCGCATAGGCGGCTGGACAGCAACCGGCATAGAGCGACAGAAGCGCCACCATCATGAGCTGGGCGAGGAACGCCAAGTCGGCGCGGCCGGATGACCCCAGCAAGAAGAACGGATAGCCGAGCAGAGCAAAACCGACGCACGAGCCCATCAATTGCGGCCGGCGGCCAATCCGATCCGACAGCATTCCGGTGAACGGGATTAGGATGACGAAGACGGCGAGGCAGACGGTTCCGATCAACTGCGCGGACGATTGCAAAAGTTTGCCGACATTGATCAGGTAGCCAGTCATATAGACGAGCGAGATGTAATAGGCGACGGTGTTGTGGAGAGTGATGCCGAACGCGGTCGCCGTCTCGCGCGGATATTGCCGGATCGCTTCGATGAGCGGCGCCTCGGCGAGGGCGTGATGCTCCTCGAGCTCGGCGTATTTGGGCGTGTCGGCCAGGCGCCAGCGCAGATAGGCGCCGATCCCGCCGACCGCAATGCCGAGCAGGAACGGCACGCGCCAGCCCCAGGACATGAGCGCTTCTCCCGAGAGGGCGAAGCTCAGCACTGTCCCCGACAGCGAGCCGAGCAGGAAGCCGCCGCCGACGCTGAACTGCTGCCACGAGCCGATGAAGCCGCGCCGCCCCTCGGGCGCGTACTCAACGATATAGGCGGTCGATCCGCCCCACTCGCCGCCAGCGGAGAGGCCCTGGATGAGGCGCGCAACCACGAGCAGGATCGGCGCCAGGACACCTGCTTCATCGTAGGTCGGCACCAGCCCGATCGCGAAAGTCGAGATCGCCATCAGGAAGATCACCGCGCTGAGCGCTTTACGCCGGCCATGGCGGTCACCATAAATGCCGAACAGGATCGAGCCGACCGGCCGCATCACGAAGCCGACTCCGAACACCGCATAGGTCGCGAGCGTCGAGGCGAGCGGATCGCTCGACGGGAAAAACAACTTGGAAATCGTCGCAACGAAGTAGCCGTAGACGGCGAAATCATACCATTCGAGCGTGTTGCCGATCACCCCGGCGATGACGGCTTCGCGGCTGCGCGCCGCCGGCGCCTCGGCAAAAGCCGTTGCTGTCGTCATGGCTAATACCTCCGCCGCTTGGGTCAGCGCCATGTTGCCAGAGATTGCTTGGATCCGACAAGGCGGTACAGACTTTTGGTGCGCGCAGCAGCCCCGAGCCACCGATAGACAATCCGCCCCGGCTAGGATCTTGAGTCAGCACTTGATCAGATCTTGACTCGCTGGCCGCGGCGCGCGGCGTCGCTACTTCTCCGGTTCAAACCGGGACCAGTCTTGCAGCTCCTGCGGCAGGCTTCCAGCTCCGGGGCCCACTCAGGCCGGTCGGCGCCGTACGCCTTCCAGATGTAATTCTCGAGGTCGATTGTCATGCCGGCGCGTTTCATGCTTTCCAGCACATGGTCAGTCCTCGCGCGAGTCTGGCGCCTTGAATCCTCCTGCTTGGTCACGGATGCGCTCGTGTCTTCCGCTCGTACTGCGCAGATCACGGTCTATTGCTGGCCCGCGGCTCTCTCCTGCGCTTTTTCAGGCCAAGCATCTTGTTCGCTCTTGTTCGCCTCAAGGCTCGCCATAAACCTCAGCATGTGCATCGTGTCCCGCCACGCGCAACGCGCCGCGAACACAAGAATAACCACCAAGATGGGAACTCCATCGCCGGAAAAGCCAATCGATGAATGCCCTACAAGGCGGCAGCCTTCGTACAATGGCACGAGCCGGATGCGAGAGTATCACGTCCCGAATCTGTGAGAGGCTCGGGGTGAAATTCCCCGCGCCTACTCGGCAATAAGAGACATATTCGGCGCACCTTCGAAGCAAAGGTGCTCGGGGAC
>JASHRR010000361.1 GCA_030037185.1 Xanthobacteraceae bacterium
CAATCTGTGCACCATACGGGCCATCATAGATGCCGCCGCCACTCCTCCTGAAACCGCGGACGGTTTAGTGACGTTGCGCCTGACCAAGGGACAGCACGCATTTTTGCTTGCGCTGGTCGATAAGGAAATTCGCGAGCACGCTTGATTCTTGAGGGTTCAGTGCATTGTCCGATGGTCGAGGATCGCAATGCCAGCAAGCCCGACTGGTAGTTGATAACCGCCGATGCCCGATCAAACTCAAACACCTATACGGTTCCATCTGGAAATGACCGCGGCGACCAGACTGGGGACAGGGCTTTGGAACGCCGACAGCGCTCGTTCCCCAACAGCTGCCGACGACGCATAGGAGCGGCCCAATTGCGGAAATCCGATCTCGTCGCCTTCAGTCGAGCGCCAGCGCAAACGGCGCCGACGATCACTGTCGTGTCGGCCGCAGGCGGTCCACGCCTGCCGCTTGTCGACGACGCCGTCGCTTGCCGGAGCGACGCATTCGCCGAACCCGGCACGCCATCTAGGTTGGGGCTTTGACGCAAGTCGTTGGAACGATCCAGGTCGAACTCCTATCGCCCTTCGTTACCAACCCGCCTAGCCTGCAAGCAGGATGGATGGATCGCGGTTGTGGTCTCGGAGCGGGAGTTTCTTTCATTTACGGCTCGCCGGCCGGTGTTGAACAATCATCGCGTTGCTCGTGACCCACGACCCTTCCGGACGCCGGCCGCGCCTCGCTCGCGCGCAACCTGGGCCACCGGCCGGTTAATGGCGGTTTGACCCAGCGGCTAGGGACTTCGACGCCCGTGTGATGTAGATTTCCGCCAAACGGCAGGATTCTCAGCAAGCACGCGGGAGGACGTCATGCGCAATCACTCGATCGGTATCGCATTATTGGCAAGCAGCGCGCTCGCCACAGCCTGTTTGGCTGCCGACGTGACGCCGGAGCGGCTTCTCAATCCTGACCGCGAGCCGCAGAACTGGCTGATGAACCACCGCACCTATGATGGCCAGCGCTTCTCGCCGCTCGCGCGTATCAACAAGGATAACGTCAAGGAACTTAAGCTCGCCTATGCGGTCCCGCTCGGCGGTTCGGCCGGCGACGAATGGGTGGAGGCGACCCCGCTCGTCGAAAACGGCTTTATCTACATCACCGATTCGTGGGGGGTGCTTTACAAGATCGACGCCACCTCGGGCGAGGTGGGGCGGATCCTCTGGCGGATGGACCCAAAGCAGGAGAAGCAGGCCAACAACCGGGGCGCCGCACTGTGGGGCAATCTTGTCATTTCGCCCGCCAATTATCCGGCGCGCATCGTGGCGACCGACAAGGAAACCGGCAAGGTCGTGTGGGAAACCAACGTGAGCTTCGGCGAGCCGCAGCTGCGCATTACCGCGGCGCCGCTTGCCATCAAGGACCGCATCATCATCGGGGCGTCGGGCGGCGACAGCGGCGTGCGCGACTGGGTGGCTGCGCTCGAAGCGGGTACCGGGAAGGTCCTGTGGCGCAAATTTACCATTCCGGCCCCTGGCGAGCCCGGCAGCGAAACTTGGAAGGGCGCCAACAATGCGTGGCAAACCGGCGGCGCCGCCGTGTGGGTCACCGGGACATATGATCCCGAGACCAACCAGACCATCTGGGGCACCGGCAATCCGGTACCGATGTATGACCCGACCTACCGGCCGGGCAACAATCTCTACACCAACAGCGCGATTTCCTGGGACCCGGAGACCGGCAACATGAACTGGTATTTCCAGTACACGCCGGGCGACATGTGGGACTATGACGAGATCGGCACCCACATCATGATCGACGCCCAAGTCGCCGGCGAGCCGCGCAAGCTGATCACGCACTCGGCGCGCAACGGCCATCTCTATACAATGGACCGGCATAATGGTCAGATAATCGGCGCCAAGCCCTACACCGAGGTCAACTGGACGCAGGGTATCGACCAGAAGACCGGCAAGCCCGTCGAATACGACCCCGGCAAGGACATCCAGACCTATTCGGGCGTCGGCAATCTCGCGCCGGGCGAGGCGCTCAAACGGGTCTGCCCCTCCATCCTTGGCGGCAACAATTATTGGCCAAGCTCGTACAATCCGAGGACCAAGCTCCTCTACATTCCGTCGATGACGGGCTGCATGAACGTCGCGGTCGACCGCACCAAACACACCGCCGAGCGCGGCTGGACCGGCGGCGAGTGGACGTCGAGTGACCGCTTCGAAACCGATCTCATCTCGGTCGATCCGGTGACCCAGGAGGTCAAACGGCGCACCCACCTGCGCTACCCGACCCGCTCGGGCACGCTTTCAACTGGTGGCGGCCTCGTGTTCCTCGCCTTGTTCGACGGCACGGTCGCCGCCTTCGACGACACCACACTCGAGCAGTTGTGGAAGATCAACCTCGGCACGCGCTTCTCGGCGCCGCCCATGACGTTTGCGTTCAACGGCAAGCAATATGTCGCCATCGCCACCGGAGCGAGCCCATTGAGCAAGCGCACCTTGGCCAACACGCCGGAACTCAAGGAGCAGCGCAACGCCACGGTGCTTTACGTCTTTGGGCTATAGGAGTTGATGTAGGGGCGACCCTTGTGGTCGCCCTCTACGGCAATCAGGAATCACTCATATTGATCAACAAGGCCCTGGCTTCGGTGCGATTGCCGGTGCGTGACCACCGATTTCTGATCAGGCGAACGATGGTTTGTGTCCGCCCAATCTGTGTAGAATTCATAGCGTCGGACAAGCGCCGAATAATTGCCCGCCATGCGGCGACGCGCGCGCGCCATTGCGTTCGCCTCGGGTCGGCGTTGCGCCGGTCGGTTGCGTAGCTCTGGGCCTGGCTGCCCATGCGCACATTCCGGCGCTGCGGTAGCGCAAGGTCTATGCCGGGTCGGTTCCCCCTCTTGGTCCACCCACGGAAGTCATGATGGCGGTGCCGGAGGCTGCTTTGAAAAGACCTGGCGGGGTGTTGCTGCCCTGCTGGGCTCCCGTCCAAAATCTGCCCGCCATGTCACGCAAGCCGCAACCACGCCACCACCGGCCGTGTAGACCGTCTACAAGCTCGCGGCCAAACAAACACCGGCTGGCTAGGTCGAGGCCGCCACCGGAGCTAAGCAATACGCGGCGAGCTGATAATGACCGTGCGGCGCACCTCGTAGCCGCACATTGGTCACACCGTAACCGCACTGGTCGAAGAATTAGCCGCGAGCGTCGAGTGTCGCATCATCGTGAAACGTCTGGCCAGGCGGTCACGGCGTACTGGGACCGCGGACAGCGATCCGCCACCCCTGGTCAACAGGTGGCCCGGTAGCCCAGAGTGCTACATCGCGTGCGGCCGGCCATTGGTCGATGGTCCGGCGGCGTGAGACGCTCAGCAGCAGTGCGGTTCGAATGGGCCTCGCCCAGCGCAATCCCGCTGTTCAAAAGCCCATGCACTGCCCGCTGTTCGAAAGCCAAGCCGCACGATCCGCCAGGCGCGTCACGCAATGCCTCCCGAGCCAGCATCAACGCGGCCGGCGCTGCAAATCTGGTGCGGCGGCTGTGCAGGGATCGGAGGCCAGATAGGCACCTCGAAGAGCTCCAGGCCGCGCTAGATTATCCTTACGTCGGCGCGAATGTAGAAGTCATCCCCTCTTTCGGCATCGCAGCCGCCCAAGTCTTCATCATGTCGATGGGAAACGGAAACACGATCGTTGAACTGCGCTCTCCCGCAATGTCGAACAGCGTTGCAAGATAGCGCAATTGCATGGCCTGCGGCGCCGGCGCAAGGATGTTGGCGGCCTCCACCAGCTTTTGCGCGGCCTGCTGTTCGCCTTCCGCATTGATGATCTTAGCGCGGCGCGTCCGTTCGGCCTCGGCCTGGCGGGCGATGGCGCGGACCATGCTCTCGTCAAGGTCGATGCGCTTGATCTCTACAGTCGAAACCTTGATGCCCCAGGCCTCGGTCTGCTTGTCGAGAACTTCCTGGATGTCGGCGTTGAGCCGGTCGCGCTCGCTCAGCATGCTGTCGAGATCGTGTTTGCCCAGCACCCAGCGCAACGTGGTTTGCGCGAGCTGACTGGTAGCGGCGAGATAGTTGCTGACTTGGATGATCGCCCGCTCGGGGTCGACCACGCGGAAATAGATGACGGCGTTTACCTTCACCGACACGTTGTCGCGTGAGATCACATCCTGCGGCGGCACTTCGTCAACGACGACCCGCAGATCGACGCGCACCATCTGCTGGACAAACGGCACCAGCAGGAAGAGTCCTGGCCCCTTGGTTCCAGTATAGCGTCCGAGCGTAAAAACGACGCCCCGCTCATATTCGCGCAAAATCCGTATGGAGGCGTACAGAAAGACAAGCACAACGATCACGACAATGGCCACGGCGGGGATCATGGGTTTCCTCCTTGAACGAACATGGATGGTCGGCGGTCAAGCCGGTTCGACGACCACGACGAGCCCTTCGCGAGCGATCACCTTGACGCGCATGCCGGGCTCAAGGGGGCCCTTGGCGCGAGCGCGCCAGATCTCTCCTTGGACCCGAACGCGGCCCTCAGCGCCCTGCCAGAACAGGGTTTCGCCTTCCGCTCCGAGCAGCGCTTCCGCGCCGGTCACCACGGCGCGGCGCCGCGAGCGCAGCAGCACAGCAAAAACGAGAACGAAGAAGGCGGCGGAGGCGGCCGCGGCGGCCGCGAGGACCGGCAGCGATAAGGCCAGTCCTGGCGCGCTGCTGGGAAACATCATGATGGCGCCGATCACGAACGCCGCAACGCCGGCGATGCCGATCAGGCCCAGGCTGCCGATATGGACCTCAGCCACCATCAGTCCGATGCCAAGGAGCACGAGGGCTGCGCCCGCATAGTTGATCGGCAGGAGGTTGAGGGCATAGAGCGCCATCAGCAGACTGAGGCCGCCGATAAGGCCGGGCGCGACCGCGCCGGGATTGAGGAACTCGAACAGCAGCCCATAAACGCCGAGCAGCATCAGAATGAAGGCAACGTTGGGATTGGTGATGACGGCGAGTATCTCGGTTCGCCAGTCCGGCGGCACCGCGACCACTTCAAGGCCTGCTGTCATCAGGCGTTCGGTTCTTCCGGCGACCCAGACATTGTGGCCGTCGATCTGGCGGAGCAGATCTGGCACGTCATCGGCGACCGCATCGATGACGTGAAGCTTGAGCGCTTCCGAAGCCGGAAGGCTCGCGGCGGTACGGACCGCCTCGACCGCCCATTCGGCATTGCGACCATGGAGTTCGGCAAGCCCGCGAATATAGGCCGCGGCATC
>JASHRR010000362.1 GCA_030037185.1 Xanthobacteraceae bacterium
GGATTGAGCACCCCGAAGTCGATGCCGTAATGATCGAGATGCTGCGCCTGCATGAAGCCAAGGTCGCTGCCTGGTCCGCCGCCGCTAGGCGGCCAGGCATCGCGGCGACACGCGATCGGCGTCATCTTGGGAAACGGATAGCCGTCGACGAAGCCATGACGGGAACGCCGTCCATAGGTTTGCAGGTAATCCCACCACCGCTTGCTCAGGTAGGGCCGAAAATCTTCGAGCGTGTTCTTCGGGTGGATGTCGACATCCACGATTTCCAGGCCGGCATTTGCCGGGGTGCTTTGGGCCCTGACTGGCTGTCGAAGCTCGACGTTCATGGGATGTGCTCCTCACCGCCATCGTAGAGCAAAAAGTCGGCTCCCGTAAGATCGGGGACGTCGAACTCAACTCCTTCCCGCCGGCGCCACGATGGATCCTGCTTCGTTTCGTGCCCGATGCGAGCGGGCTGCTGCCCGGTATATGGCAGATGTCTCTTGGCACCTTTTTGCTTCCACCCGCTTCCTGCCACGCCAAGTGGCGCTGCCTGGTATTTCGTTGCCGGCGCCGGGTGCTGATGGACGCCGGTCAGGCGCGAATGCTTTCGCCGCGGGGACCCTGCTCGCGGCATCATCCACGTTAACTTCGGGGGCGATGATGAACAGCTAACGACCTCGTCGAGGATCTTGAGAAAGCAGGCGCGCTTGAGTAGGGTCTGAATTCCAAGAGACCTCAATCGTTAGAGCGGGCTCTCAACTGCAAACATTCGCTCCATGTTGAGGCCAAACACTCCAATGGAGGCGGGCGATGTTGAACCTCGCGAAATGCGCCGCGATAGCGGCTCTTGCGGTGGGCTTAGGTATGGCGGCGACTAAACCAGCGTCCGCCTGGGATTACAGCTGGCTCTTTACCGGGTGGGGCTATAGCTGCGGCGACGGTTGTGGCTACGGCTACGGCGCCTTTGGCCCCTTCCCCTATGGCCCCTACCCCTACGGCTACGATGGCGCGCCGGTGCGCGGTCAGGCGCAGCCCGAACTGCCCGCAAAGGCGCAAGCAAGCTCCGCTCCTGGGCACGTGAGGTCCTGTGCGAGAGCCGGATGCGGGAAATCCGTCCGCAACAGCACAACTAACTGAATATGCAAGATGACTCCGCTTGCCGGATCACGCGCCGAAAGCCAGCAATCAGCTTGGGCTCGCCGCCGTCGGTGATGACCAATTTTTAAGGTCGTTGTCGATGCGGCTCGTGAGACGCTCATTCAGCGCGCCAAGGTCGACCTCGCAGGCCTTCATCACTGCCGAAGCGTCTACGTCTTCTACCAAGGCGACAATGAGATGCTCCAGCGTCGCGTACTCGCGCTTTCGCTCACTGGCGTACGCCTCAAGCTCTCCGGAAAACCTGGGCGTTGCAACGCTTTCGGGCGGTGGCGATGAGGTGCTCTCGGGCGGAGCTGACGCTGGAGTGCGGATCGTGGCCGAGAGGGTATTCCAATCGGCCGGGCCGAACGCCCGGGCGATGAGTTCGAGCTTATGGTGATCTTGGACTTAGACTAAGACTAGACTGAGACTCTTCGCAGCGAGTGCGGCACGTAGGGTGTGCGCCATAGCTTTGGCATCGCGGGAGTAGGGTGCCAGGGCTTGCGTTGCTGACCCGTTCGTTCGGGTAAAGGCCCATGAGAGGCTGCGATACGTCCATCGTACCCCAAGGGGCGCAAGCAGCAGGTCGTATCTACCGCGGCAAGACGTGGCGTAGAAACGGGTCAGTGTCAATCGCCTGGGCAGTGTGTTACGACACCGCCGCCGACAGTGATGCGTATCCTAGTTTCGTTCGTGCGCTCGAGTACTCGAGGTTGCAAGGGGCGGCAAGGGTTGCGCGATTTAATGGCGTATAGCAACGCCTTGCGAGAACTGAGGCATTCTTACCGCAAATGGTCACGGGAGATAACGCGGTGCGACAAACTTTGAAGGAACAATGGGCCAGCCTGATGCTCTATGAGCGTTTCGAGCAGATCGTTTCGCGCATCGTAATGCTGCTCATATCCGCGATAATCATTTACTCATTGATCCTCGTCTCGATAGATCTATTCAATCAGCTTACATTTGATCGATCGTTCCCTGATACGACCGCATTGAAAGACGTATTTGGTTCAATTCTGACAGTGCTAATTTTGATCGAATTTAACCATTCCATTGCTTTGGCAACGACGAAAAGAACCGGCGTCTTGCAGGCACGCGGTGTTGTCCTAATCGTGATCCTCGTGATTTCTCGGAAGGTGATCCTGCTAGATTTTAGCACGGCATCGTTCGAAAGCCTCATTGCCATCGGCGGAAGCGCGTTAGCATTTGGCATCCTGTATGTGCTAATCAGCCCGTCGCCGCGCGCGCTTATCAGCTCCCAATCGCAGCATAGTAGCGGTGCTGGACCGTGAAGTGGGGTCTTCTTGTGCGGTATCGCGGCGTTTTCGGGCAACGGCACGAGGCGGCGCGATTGTCGAAGGAGGCGCTGTAGCGGCCCCGACGGGCGGCGACAATCAGGGGACCCTGGAGACCCGAGGGCGCAGACCGGCCCCATGAGAACGTCCCGGCACAGGTGGGACCCGGTGAGGACCCTACCGTCGCAGATGGGGACCCATGACCGGTGAGTTCGGAGGACGCACTTCGCTGCCGAAAGCCCGGGGTCGCGCTGGTGCGCGAGGTTTACCGGCACTTGCGAAACCGCTCAGACGGAATTCTAAGAATGCCGTGGTCGGCCTGGGGCTCATCCTGCGTTCCAGTTGCCAGGCGCTGCGAAACGCTTTTTTGATTTGCCGCGGTCTGAGGGAGGAAGGGCAGTAGAGGACGCATAGACAAAGAACACCCCGTTTTCCACGGCCCTTTCAGCGAGCCCGCTACTCGATCCATCTATCGGTCTGGACGAATAGCACTGGAGGAATTTCGAGGCCGAGCGCTTTAGCGGTCTTCAAATTGATGGCAAGGCTGAAGTTGGTTGACCGCTGGATCGGAAGGTCGGCAGGCTTCGCGCCCTTGAGAATGCGCGCGACATATCGGATCGCGACTTGGCGATATATAGCGGCCGTGGTGGCGTAACTCATCAAGCCACCTTCAATGACGTAGGAGGTTTGCGCGTAGATTGCCGGCAGTTTGTGGTGTGCCGCCAACGCTACAATTTTGCTGCGGTTGTTGAAAGCAAGCGCAAAGGCACCGACGACGACTGCGCCCGCCTGGCGCTCGACCAAGGTCGCAAACGCTTTCTCGAAGTCGGAGACGTTGCGACATTCCACAACTATCATCCGTCGCCCCAGAGTTTGTGCTGCTTTCAACAGTTCGCCGGTCTCCTCCTGCGTGTACTGATTAGTCTGATTTCCGGCCAGATAGCCAACCGTTGTCGCTTCGGGCGCTATCTTAAGGAGAAGATCGAGCCGCTTGCCGGCAAGCCCGTTTATGATGAAGGTCATTCCAGTTATGTTGCCCTCCGGCCGGCTCAAGCTGGACGCGAGCCCGTATTTGACTGGATCAGCACCACCCGCCATAACAATCGGAATAGTCGAAGTGGCGGCTTGGGCCGCGAGTTGCGAAGTTACTGCACCGGACGCAACTATCACGGCGACTTGAAGGCGGACGAGATCGGAGGCCAGCTGCCGCATGACAGGCTGACCTTTCCCCCACCGGAATTCGATGGCCACGTTTTGACCCTCGATATATCCGGCGTCTCTGAGGCCACTCCGAAAATTCGCTACAATCTGCTCGGAGGCCTCGGGCGAGCCGGTGTCCAGAAACCCGATCACCGGAATACCGGGTTGCTGCGCGTCGGCCACGAGCTGCCAGACGATCGGCGTAGCCGCGGCGCCAACCCCCACGATGAATTCGCGCCGTCGTATCACCTCGTCCCTCCAGGGCCCGGCTCACAGCCCAGCTTAACGCGACCCAATTTGTGTGGAAACTGGTTCGCCGATTGTCACCGCCCCGTCCGCAGCGAGCGCCAAGTTCAAGCCAGGCAAAGGCGTCAAGTACCGGCCTGCCTCGTTTGAGGTGACTAAGGTCCGCGTAATGAAGGCTGATATGAGGGCATGCAAGGCGCTTGGCATCGGCCAGGCAAGCGTCTATCGGGCGTTGGAAGCCAGCCAATGATGGAGGGGCCGATGATCAAGCCCGACATCGAAGCGCTCGGGGTGCAAGAGCGCATTTATTCTGCCTCGCCAGTCAGACCGACTGGAAGCAGGCGGGGGCAAGCAGTGGGGTGGGAAGCATCCGCACCTCACGTCCCGCGGCCGCGATCAGCGTTTGGCTATTAGCGTGGGTCTTGAAAGGTCGTTGTTGTCGATAACTATCGTTGCCTTCGGCTTGCAGGCCCGCAGATACACTCGCTGTCCTTCCACATACCGGCGGTTTGCCAGCGCCGCTGGATCGATTGAAGAACCGATAACGCCGGCAACCGCCAGGGCTTGGCGGGTCCGAGAGATGTTGCTCGAGGGCGGCGTATAGCCCTCGGGAGAATACGGCCGCGCTCGGATCGCACGGATGGCGCCGGGAAGACGACATTGGCGAATGAACGCGCGGACGCCATCAACACCGTCAATAGCGACCCTGATGATCCGGTCGGGCGGCAACCGGACAATTTGGCGGGCAAGGTCCGCGAGAACCTCTTGTCTCCTGGCCATTCGCCGAAATCCCGGAAAGTCCGTGTGGTATCTAACCTCGTAAATTAACGGCAGATCGTCGTTTTGGAGTGTGGCGTGAAGCCCGAATGATCCACACGCCCGCCCGCGTCACCTTCTTCGGTGTTCGCAGCGGCTAAATGGAAAACTGCGCCTCATGGCCACGCGGGACTTTCCGCAAATCCTGCCGAATAGCAATTTCGACCGGGGAATAGTCCACCGTCTCGTCGATCGAGCCTGAGGGGTTCGGCCGGATGGCGCGGAGGTTGCGCCAAGAACCGCGGCGTCGTGCCCTCGTGTCGCTGCGCAGCATGGACAAGGAACGGATGAGCTGCCGCCGCCGGACGAATGCGCCCGAAACGTGTCGAAATAAGTCCGGCTCAAGAGCTTTGACCGACAGAAGTTCGCTGCGACCGCGGCGCCGCAGCGTGACTTGATCCTCGCCGCCGGTGTGCCAGCCCGGCGGCAGGGCAGGCCGGTCAAGCACCGCCTTCGCCTTGCGCTTGCCGGCGGAATTTCGATGCTTGTGCAGACTTGGGCGCGTCGTCGTCTTTGAGCAAGTCTTGGCATGACCACATTATGGCTGAAAGATCAACGCTGATTCGCTTCGCATGATCTCACCGAACTCATGCAAGCATGATGGGGGTCCATCGTTCGTTAACGCGGTCCGCACCACGACACAGGAGACGATCTTGGCAGACCAAGCCGAAACAGGCGTCCCCCAATTTGATGCGGGAACCACCCGCCTCCTGGTGCTTCCGGGAGACGGCATCGGGCCTGAGATCGTCGCCGCTACCCTTGATGTGCTGCGCGAAGCCGATCGCAGCTTCGGCCTTGGTCTGACCTTTGAGACGGCCGCGATTGGCTTCGATTCACTCAAGGCAGCGGCCACCACCATCACCGATGACGTGGTCGCGCAGGCAAAGCGGGCGCACGGAGTCATTCTGGGGCCGGTGTCACATAACGAATATCCGCCGGTCGCCCAAGGCGGGCTCAACCCGTCCGGCGAGCTGCGCAAACGGCTGGACCTGTTCGCGAATATCAGGCCGGCGCGCTCGCGAACCGGATTGGCAGGGCGATGCGGGCGCGACATCGACGTGGTGATCGTTCGCGAGAACACCGAGGGCTTTTATGCGGACCGCTCCATGCATCTCGGACCCGGCGAGTTCATGCCGACCCCGGACATGGCGATAGCGGTTCGCAAGGTCACGCGCGAGGGTTCCGACCGCATCCTTGAGGCGGCGTTCTCCATTGCGCAGCGCCGCCGCCGCAAGGTCACGGTAGTTCACAAGGCCAATGTGCTGCGTCTGTCCGACGGCTTTTTTCTCGA
>JASHRR010000363.1 GCA_030037185.1 Xanthobacteraceae bacterium
ACAACTCGTCGATATGGGCGAAAGGCGCCCCGCGCGGCGAATAGGTGCGCCCGGCCGCTCGATAGAGGGCTTCTTCGTTATCGGGTTCGGCCGCCAGCGAGGCCGTCTCTTTCGGCTTCCTGGTCCAGCCGGCGATCCGTTGCGCATAGTCTTCGGCCTGCTGACGTTGTGTGCCCAGCGCCGCAAAGAAATTGGCCATAAGTTGCGCCGATGCGGAATTCAGATCGATTCGGGCTGCCTCAGATATGAAACTCACCGCCACGTCGGCATGGGCCAATCGAAAGCTGAACTCTCCATGGGTCGGAGGGGGAGGAGCGTTCCGGTTTTGAGGCTGAGAAGCATTTGGATCTGCGGGTGCCGGCGACCCGGTCTGCAGCGGCCCGCCCGGCTTCGGTACCGAGACTTGATATGCCGTCAGCTCGAGGCTCGCGGAAACCAGGGCTTCGGACTGGATCGTCTCGTCGTTCATCGAAAGAGACACCGCGGTGTTAGCGAGGTAGATCGAAAATATCACGGCCAGCGTCGCCAATCCGGCAATGATCCATAAAGCCGCAACCAGAATGAATCCGCCGGCAGTCGTTTGGCGGGGACCACAAAGACGATGGCGGAGGATATCGTGCATGGTTATCGCTGTGCCGTGCCTTGAGCGGTTGGCGCGTTCGGACCGCCGCCGGCGGTGGGCGATGGTTGCGAGCCGCAGGCCTGCGAGCCCCCACTCGCGGCCTGCGAGCCCCCACTCGCGGCCTGCGAGCCCCCACCCGCGGCCTGCGAGCCCCCACCCGCGGCCTGCGAGCCCCCACTCGGGGCCTGAGACCCCCCACTCGCGCAATCCGCCGGCAGCTCGACGTGAACCATCGTGGCGCTTGACACGGCGAGCGTCCGCCCTGTCGTCTGGTCGCGAACCAGGAATCTGATAACTGACGGCAACTGGCCGGCATTCTGCCAGGCGTCCGACCAGGATCCGTCGCCGGACGAATAAGAAAACGAAACCCGGAAGGGCGCGCGGAGCAATACCACCGGATCGGTGAAATTCAATCGGCTGGCGGAGACGTCGCCGAGCCCGAACGGGGCGAATGGCGCTCGCGAGCGCACCAGGACGATCCCCTGGCGGTCCGTGGTTTCGGCAATCCTTACGACTTCGAGACCTCCTTGCGTGTTGGGGCCGACCGCTGATCGCACCAGCGTGACGGCAGATGCGCTGCCCTCGAAGAGCGGCAGCTTCGATTCACGGTTTGGTGTGATGAACTCGGCGGCCGCGAGGTCGGCGGCAAGGCGATTCAGCGCGACCGCAAACAATTCGCTGCGTTGAACGCGCATGAACCCGCGGTTCCAGCTCGGCAGCCATTGGGCGGTAATGGAGCCAATGGCGGCGAGCGTCACCCCCATCAAGGTCGTGGCGATGAGCGCCTCGAGGAGAGTAAATCCTGCCAGATCGGAGTGCCTGCGTCGCTCAGGGTGTTTCATTGATCGGGCCGGCGCTGCAGGCGGACGGTCTCGAAACCGTAGACCGCGCCGGAAGGGGAGCGCACTCGCACCACAACGGTCTGTGGAATCCATGGCGAGGCGGGATTCTTAATGATGCCGCTGCCGACGAAAGGCGCGAGGCTGATGCGCCAGCGGTGGCCCAGAATTTCTCCCGACAGGCCGTCGAGAGGGGCCTGGTCGTCTTTCGGAAGCGTGGCGGCCACCGTCCGGGTTGTCTCGACAAGGGCAAGATGTTGCTCAAGCGAGCGCGTGCCGCGGGCCGACGTTGCCGCAACAGCCCCAATCGCCGCCAGCGATATCGCCACAACCGCGAGCGCAACGACGACTTCGATGAGCGTAAATCCCGCACAGGAGCGCAGCGCGCACTGGCGTCGGGCGCGAGCGATGCTCGCTGCAATGAGGCTCTGCGGCTCGGTGGTTGGCAAAGTCACGGCGACCCCCGAAAATCGTGTGTCTGATTCGGCATGCATTTTGGGCGCCGTGCAGTCGCGTGCAGTCGCACAGTCTCGCCGATATACGCAGGCTGCGCAGGCCCCGCTATCCTAGATGCTCGCCCGGTCAACGGCAATTCGAAAGGGGGATTGGCGATCAAAGACGCAACGCATGACCACAACCGCCTGGGGGGCGGTGCAATTTATACTGGAATTCTAACCTGTTTTGACATTGTGTAGACGCAGGTTTGCTTGACATAGGGCTGACATAAGATTTTTCTATGTCTAGCCGCAGGACGCTGTGGAAAGACAAAACCAAAGGCGAGGCAGGCAGAAGAATCGGCGCGGCCGTCGTTCTTCTGGTCGGAGTAGTGATTGTCAACGCCAATGGGTTCTACGATTCGTAGCAAGTGTTTTGACCATTCTTCCCAAATTGCCCATCCTCCCCGACAGGAGTTTGAGATGCCCGACGCGATCCGCATCGCCGTCATTGATGACCATCCGATGTTTCGCGAAGGGGCCATGCAAGTTTTCGCTGGCACGGATGATATTAGGGTCGTTGCCGAGGGCGCGACCGCCGCCGACGCTCTTAAGGTTGCCGAAGAGTTTCGCCCGGACGTCATGCTGCTCGATCTCGGCTTGCCGGGCGGTGGGCTTGAGGCGGTTGCCATCATTGCCGGGACTTTTCCAAGCGTGCGCGCCGTGATGCTTACCGCTTCCGAAAGCGAGTTCGACGTTGCTGCCGCGCTTACGGTCGGCGCGCGGGGCTATATCCTGAAGGGGAGCAGTGGCGCCGAGGTGGTTGAAACCGTGCGGGCCATATTCAACGGCGAATCCTATGTGGCACCGGGCTTTGCGGCGCGGCTGCCGGTTCGGATGCACATGCATTGCGAGGCTTCCGCCCGCACATGCGCAGATGACCTCACCGGCCGCGAGGAGGCGGTGCTGTCCCTTGTGTCGCTTGGTATGACCAACAAGGAGATCGCCAACCGCCTGCATCTGACTGAGCGGAGCGTCAAACATCACATGACGAGCGTCATGCGAAAGTCCAAGGCGAGAAACCGCGTCGAGGCCATGTTGATGTTTCGCCGCAGAGGGCGCATTTTCTAACCCATCCCGCCTGAAGGCGGTTTGGCCGTCGCTACGCCTCCTCCGCGTCGTCGCCAGCTTCCTCGCCGGCGAGTATCTTCTCGGCGATCAGGCCGGAGTTCTGCCGGATTGCCGCTTCGATGCGGGAAGCGATGTCGGGATTGTTGCGCAGGAACGCTTTCGCGTTCTCGCGGCCCTGGCCGATGCGCTGGCTGTCGTACGAAAACCACGAGCCGGACTTCTCCACCAGTCCGGCCTTGACGCCGAGATCGATGATCTCGCCCGTCTTGGAAACGCCTTCCCCGTACATGATGTCGAACTCAACCTGCTTGAACGGCGGCGCCAGCTTGTTCTTCACCACCTTGACGCGGGTCTGATTGCCAACCACCTCGTCACGCTCCTTTATGGCGCCGATGCGGCGGATGTCGAGGCGCACCGAGGCATAGAATTTCAGCGCATTGCCGCCGGTCGTGGTCTCCGGGCTGCCATACATCACGCCGATCTTCATGCGGATCTGATTGATGAAGATCACCATGGTGTTGGAACGGCTGATCGAGGCGGTGAGCTTGCGCAGCGCCTGGCTCATCAGCCGAGCTTGCATGCCCGGCTGGTTGTCGCCCATCTCGCCTTCGAGCTCAGCACGGGGCACCAGCGCGGCCACCGAATCGACCACCATGACCTCGACTGCCCCGGAGCGTACCAGCGTGTCGCAGATTTCCAGCGCCTGCTCGCCGGTGTCGGGCTGAGAGATCAGAAGATCGTCGATATTGACGCCGAGCTTGCGGGCATAGACCGGGTCAAGCGCATGCTCGGCATCGATGAACGCGCAGATGCCGCCGCGCTTCTGGGCTTCGGCGACGCAGTGGAGGGCAAGCGTGGTCTTGCCTGAGGATTCCGGCCCGTAAATCTCCACCACCCGGCCGCGGGGCAGGCCGCCGATACCGAGCGCGATATCGAGCCCGAGGGAGCCCGTCGAAATCGCTTCGACCTCGATCGCCTTGCCGGCCTTGCCGAGCCGCATGATCGAGCCCTTGCCGAACGCGCGCTCGATCTGGGACAGTGCGGCGTCAAGCGCCTTGGATTTGTCCATTCCGCCCCCTTCGACCACACGTAGGGTGCTTTGGGCCATAGTTCCCTCCTTATGACTGGAATTCGCCGACCGGCAACACCCTTGTTGCCGTCATCCACCCCGCCGCTCGCGAAAGCCGCACGTATGTACACGATCTGTTCTAAGTTCGCAAGATGTTCTTGCCTGCGTGTGTTGGTTTGGCCCTGAACAGGGGCTAGGAGCGCACCGCCGCTCGACAAACAGATGCATTGAAGTGATTCTCCGCCCACAAAACCGCCCTCGACCCCGCGCCTGAACAAGCGGCTCATTTCCGCCGTGCCTGCGCGACCAAACGTTACGCTTGCAATCGGGGCCTTGCCGGCCGCGAAAGCGGCTGGAACTCGTTCATCCGGCCCTGCCGATCCCAAACTCCCGCGCGATCTGTTCGAGCGCAGCGCCAGCGTCCCTTTCGAGCTCACGCTCCAAGATTTCGCACACCCGGTAGTCCCGCGACTTGAGCCAGGCGCGTTTGCCGAGCCGGGCCTGCCCCGCCTCGAGGCTCTCCGCTGCGGGCACAAGATCGATCACGGCGCGGAGTGGAAACGACACGATGTCAACAATATGCGGCCCGATCGGGACCTGGCGCTTGAAGCCGCAGCTGGCGAAGCGGCGATCCTTGGTGAGGGCTTCCCACAACGCCCGTTCTGCGTCAGTCGGATTGCGGCGCAGCAGCCGCGACAGGCCGCGCACCGGCCCGCGCTCGCCCGGCACCCGGCCGCCGCCATGCTCGGCCAAAAGTTCGCGCAGCCTGCCGGCCTCCCGGCCGTCCAGAATGCCACCCCTGGCTGGTCCCTTGCGGCCCGCGGCGATCGCCGTCACGACCCCGTGCAAGGTCTGGATATCCTGCTGGGTCGGCGCCATGCGCGTGAAGATATTGTGCAGGTTGATCGTCATGGTGTCGCGCTTTTCGGCCGGGCGGAAGAATTCCACACGCTCCAATTCCCGTTCCAGGGTGGCGAAGAAGGCAAACAGCTGTTCCTTGCCGGCGGGCGGCGACCGCGCCGCCATCCCGAACGGCAACCCGCCGCCCGCCGCCTTGAACCACTCATAGGCGACGACCAGCACCGCTTGGGCGAGATTGAGCGAAGCGAACGCCGGATTGACCGGAAACGTGACGATGCGGTCAGCGAGCCCAACCTCCTCATTCATCAGGCCCCAGCGCTCGCGGCCGAACACCACCGCGACGGTTTCGCCGGCCGCAATCCGCGGTGCCATCTCGCGCGCGGCTTCCGCCGGGCCGATTACGGGCTTGGCCTGATCATGGGCGCGGGCAGTGGTTGCCAGCACAAAGGTGCAATCCGCCAGCGCCGCTTGCAGGCTGTCGTAAAGCGCTGCGCTCTCGAGCACCGCGTCGGCGCCCGACGCGGCACGGCGGGCATGCACGTTGGGCCAGGCATCCCGCGGCCGCACCAGCCGCAGCCGGGTGAGGCCGAAATTTGCCATGGCCCGCGACGCAGTGCCGATATTCTCGCCGAGTTGCGGCTCGACCAGCACCACGATCGGCCCGCCGAACGCGCTCCATTGCCTGGTATGGTCGGTTCCGGCTCCCGGCATTCTCTCCTCGGCGGATAAAAGCGCGGACCGCGCAGCTAAGTTAAGGCTCGACGCGGCTTGGCGCCGACCACGGGCGTCTCGGGCCGGACGCCCATATCGGGGCTGATCCTTGCCAATTCAATGCTTTGCCCAAAGCCGGGCGCCGTTGCAATCGGACCTGAAGCGCGATAATTGCCCGCCAGACGATCGCCGTCCGCCTGGGCGCGAGCAAAATTCAGGAGCTTCCTTGCCGGTCACGACCCCTGTGCCGATTGCCGACATATCGGCGGCCGCTCCATCTGATCCTGACCATCGGCGCCTCGTGCTCGGTGCCGCTATCGGATTTGACGTCGCGCAGGTGCGGGTCTTTGTCGAATCGCTGCGCGCCAATTATGCCGGCGACGTGCTGCTGCTGATCCGCTGGCCGGGCATGCGCGTCGCGCGCTATCTCAAGAGCCGGCGCATCCACGTGATTCGCGTCTTTCAAACCCGTTCGTTCACCCGCTCCGTCCACGCGCGACGCTACGCCGTCTACCTTGAATTTCTGCGCGCGCGGCGGTCGCGCTACGATCAGGTCATGATTTCCGACGTGCGCGACGTCGTGTTCCAGCGCAATCCGTTCGACGGCATCGCAAGTCCCAAATGCCATTTCTACCTCGAAAGCGCCGTGCGGACCATCGGGGAGGATCCGACCAATTCGCGCTGGGTGCGCGGCTGCTTTTCAGCTTACGAAGCGGAGCGATTGGCCGCATGCCGGATCAGCTGCAGCGGCATCACCATTGGCGGAACCGCCGCCATCGTCGCCTATCTTGAGCTGATGGTGGAGCGGATTCGCCTTGTGCCGTGGCGCATCTATCGCAAGATCGGCCACGGCTACGACCAAGCTATCCACAATTACCTCGTCCATCTCGCCCCCGAAGTCGCCGGCATCGTGGTTGAGAACAATCGGCACATTGCCACCATGGCTCTCGAGCCGCGGGCGTTCTATCGGCTCGACCGCGAATCTCTCATTCACGGTCCCGACGATCATCTGTTCGCGATCTGCCACCAGTACGATCGCTTTCC
>JASHRR010000364.1 GCA_030037185.1 Xanthobacteraceae bacterium
GGATGTCCGGGCAATCGGGATGCCGCAAAAGTCATCCCGCGTTGGACGGACCTCAACAAGTTGGTCGGGAACACGACTGTCAGGTCATCAGGAATAGAGCCAAGGGAAGGATTTCTTTTGCCTGTCCTCGAATTGCCTGATGGCGCTGTTGTACTCCTTGGTGTGCGCGATCTCATCCAAGCCCCTGAGCAGGCGACGCTTGCTCAACGGCTCTATTTCGAAACGATGGATTTTACCGTCGGGGCCGGTAACCGCCTGGTTGGGCAAGTCGACCGTAACGTGCGCTCCACGTTGAGCGAGCAACTGGCGCATCAACGTATGTACAGCGGCGGCCGGCAGGCGCACCGGCAGCAAGCCGTTCTTGAGCGAATTGTTGAAGAAGATGTCTCCGAAATTCGGCGCTATGACGCAGCGAATGCCGAAGCCGATCAGACCGAAGACGGCGGTTTCTCGCGAAGAGCCGACTCCGAAGTTTCGGCCGGCGACTGCGATCACCGCCTGACGGTATGGCTCCTGATTGAGAATATAATCGGATTTTTCAGAGCCGTCGGCGTTGAAGCGTCGATCATGAAGGAGAATCTGCGCGAAGCGCGGGCCTTTCGGGACCTTGTTAAAGCGCGTTGGGCACAGCTGATTGGTATCGAGGTTCGCTTCGTCGAGTGGCACGGCTATCCCTGACAGAGTCACAAACGGCTGCATGGCGGCTAGTTCCCCGCCTCGAGTTGGCGCACATCGATCAGATGGCCGTGGATCGCTGCGGCGGCGGCCATCGCCGGGCTCATCAGATGCGTTCGCCCGCCCGGACCTTGCCGTCCCTGAAAATTCCTGTTCGAGGTCGATCCGCAGCGCTCGCCCGGCCTCAACTGATCGCCGTTGAGCGCGGTGCAGAGCGAGCAGCCGGCGGCCCGCCATTCGAAACCAGCCTCGGTGAAGATGCGATCGAGGCCCTCGGCCTCCGCTTGGCGCTTGACGCTCTCCGAGCCGGGAACAACCCAGGCCGGAACGACGGCATGGCCGAGCCTCGCCACCGCCGCTGCGGCGCGAATATCGTCGATGCGGCTGTTGGTGCACGAACCGATGAAAACCCGATCGACCGCGATGTCGGTGAGCGGCATGCCGGGCTGCAGGCCCATATACGACAGGGCCTTGCTGTACTCAGTTCGGCGTTCGACGTCTTGCTCCTGTTCGGGATCTGGAACACGTTCGGTGACGGGAAGTGCCTGCTCAGGATTAGTCCCCCACGTAACCATCGGCGCTACGCGAGCCGCATCGACCTCCACCTCTTTGCCGAACTTCGCTTCCGGCTCGGAAGGCAGAGTGCGCCAAAATTTAAGCGCCTCGTCCCAGGCCCGACCTTTCGGCGCAAAGGCGCGATTAGCGAGGAACTCATAGGTGCTGTCATCCGGCGCAATCATGCCCGCCTTTGCTCCGGCCTCGATCGACATGTTGCAGATTGTCATACGTTCACTCATCGTCATCCGTGTTACGGTGGAGCCAGCATATTCGATCGCATAGCCGATGGCGCCGCCGATGCCGATCTTCGCGATTATGGCGAGGATGATGTCTTTGGCGGTGACGCCAAAGCCGAGCGATCCATCGATCCTGATGCGAAGCGTCCCCGGGCGGCGCTGCCAAATAGTCTGCGTCGCCACCACGTGGGTCGTTTCCGAGGCGCCGATGCCGAAGGACAGATTGCCGAACGCTCCATGGGTCGAGGTGTGTGAGTCGGCGCCTACCAGGACAATGCCGGGCTGGCTGAGACCAAGCTCTGGTCCGGCGACGTGGAGAATGCCCTGCCGATCGTCACCCCAACCGAATCGGGAGATTTTGTATTCATCAGTGTTGCGGATCAAGAGCTCAACCATATCGCGAATTTCCGGGTCGGCAATGCCAGCGATGCCCCGTGCCCGGATTTGCGGATCGGTCGGGATGTAGTGATCGGAAAATGCAAAGACCTTGTCCGGGTGCGCGACCGACAGTCCTTGCTCATGCAGCGCATCGAACGTATGCCGTGAGCCCTCATGAATGAGGCAGCGATCGACGTAGAGTAGCGTCTCGTCTTCCTCTTGGGCGACAATGTGATTGTCCCATACCTTGTCGAACAGTGTCCTCATCTTTTCATTGCTCCAATCCCATGGGAGTCGGTCGCTAGTCATCCGATTCGGATTTGGATCGGGCGGGGTTCGCACAACGACACGTCATGGCGTCCCTCGCCGATGACGTTTACTCCACCTTGATGCCTGCGAACTTCACCACCTTGCCCAACTTATCAGTTTCGTCGGCAACGAATTTGCCGAACTCGGCCGGCGTCATGGGCATCGGAACATCACCCAGATCGGCGAACCGCGCCTTCAGCTTCGGATCGGCCAGGCCTGCGTTGATCTGCTTGTTGAGCTTATCGATGATCTCAGCCGGCGTGCCCTTCGGCGCGCCGACCCCATACCACGTAGTGATTTCGTAGCCTGGGATAAACTCGCCTGCGCTCGGAAGATCCGGCATAGCCTGCGAGCGCATCGCACTGGTTACCGCGAGTCCGCGTAACCTTCCCGCTCTGATGTAGGCGATCGAGGAGGCTAGAGAAGGAAACAGGACATCCACCTCTCCACCGAGCAAACCCGTGAGTGCAGGTCCGTTACCGCGATAGGGCACGTGGACCAAGTTGACGCCAGCCGCCATCTTAAACAGTTCCCCGGCGAGATGGCCTATGCCCCCCGTTCCGGCCGAGGCCATGTTGACTTTGCCGGGATTGGCTTTGGCGTAAGCAATAAATTCAGGGATCGTGTTGGCCGGAACGGATGGATTGACCACTATGACAAGAGTCGTGCGAGCAATGCCCGCGACCGGCGCGATGTCGCGGATGAAATCGAAATTAAGATTGTCGTAGAGCGCGGCATTGCTTGCGTTGTTCGAACTGGCGAGAAGGAGCGTATAGCCATCAGGGGGCGCCTTGACGACGGCCTCGGTACCGATATTGTTGCCCGCACCGGGCCGGTTCTCGACGATAAACGGCTGACCCAGACGCTCCGACAGCCATTGCCCCATCAGACGCGCGAAGACATCATTACCTCCGCCGGGGGCAACCGCAACGATCCAGCGCACCGGCCGAACCGGATATGCTTGCGCGAAAGCGGAGCGCGGTACTAACGTCAACGCGACGGCGCCTGTGGCCAAATGTAAAATTTTCCGGCGAGGAACTTTCATGGCGTGCCGCCTCATCGCATCAAAGCTATCGCAATTGCCGTTCCTCAAAAAGGGGCCACATGAGCCGATCTTGACCAGGCAGAGCAGTGGGCGCGAGTGATTGTTTGATTCCGACACGCCCTCAGCCGCTCAGGCGTCTTTGACGGCGCCAGGATGCGCGCCCGGGCAAGCGCCTGGATGCCATGACGCGTGACGATCTGCCGGCCGAGCTTGCGCCACTCGGGTAGCGGTTGCGGATTTGCGTGGCGAGCTTACCTCGCTGCGGGCGCAGCTTGAAGCGGGCTGCCACAGTTGCATCGAAGTCTGTCGTCTACGGGCCCGCGTTGTCAAAACAACGACGATGCTTTCTGGTTGCCGATTCGGTGCGGCATGGCCGGAAACTCTCCGCTTGCGGAGGTCGCCGGCGCTTGCGATCCTTTGGGCCGAGATCGATCCGCAGCGCCGTTCGTCCTTCCTGCGCACCGTTCGGTTGAAACAGAGTGCCTGCAGGATGGGTTGAGCGTAGCGAGGCCATCCTGCGGTCGCGACATTTCAAGTCAGCGTATTTCACGGCGGGCGCAGATGCGATTTGAAGGCTGGATCAAAATCTATGGGTTTGTCCAGCGGAGACGTGATGATGCTGCACGAATCCCGGCCTTTTGAACGCAAGGCGGCACCTTATATCTTCCATGGCCAGACGGTGAGCCTGTGCGAGACCTGCCTCGAGCCGACGCCGGCAAAGATCATCATTCAGGACGGCGGCGTCTGGTATCTGAAACGCTGCTTTATTCATGGCCTCCAGAAGACGCTGATCAGCGACGACCTCGAGTATTGGCGGCAGCAGAAACTCTGGATCAAGCCGGGCGACCGGCCACTGACCGCGCAGACGCACACCGAGGTCGGCTGCCCGTTCGATTGCGGTCTGTGCCCCGATCATGAGCAACATAGCTGTCTGGCGATCATCGAGATCAACCAGGCATGCAATCTTGCCTGTCCGGTCTGCTTCGCCGATGCTTCAGACGCTGATGGCAGCCACCGGCCCCTTGCCGAGATCGAGTTCATGCTCGATGCGCTCGTGGCAAGCGAAGGCGAGCCTGATCTCGTTCAATTGTCCGGCGGCGAGCCGACCATCCATCCCGATTTTTTCGCGATCCTTGGCGCAGTCAAGCGGCGCCCGATCCGGCACGTCATGATCAACACCAATGGTGTTCGAATCGCCCAGGATCGCGACTTCGTCGCCCGCCTGGCCAGCTATACGCCGCGTCTCGAAGTCTATCTGCAGTTCGACTCGATGAACGACGAGGCTCTGGTCGATCTGCGCGGCGCGCGGCTGTCGCGCATCCGCCGCCGGGCGCTGGAAGCCCTGGAGGCCGCCGGGCTCTCGACCACCCTGGTCGTGGTCGTCAAGCGCGGGGTCAATGACGGCGAGGTAGCCGAGATCGTCACGGAGGCGCTGCGCTGGTCGTGCGTACGCGGCGTTACTTTCCAGCCGGTGCAGGATGCCGGGCGCAACGCGGGATTCGATGCCAATGTTCATCGGGTGCTGCTCACCCAGATTCGGCGCGAGGTTGCAAGATCCGGTGTGTTCGGGCTGGAGGACATGATCCCGCTGCCCTGCAACCCCGACCAGATCTGCATTGGCTATGGCATTCGCAACGGACCGCGTGTCACGCCCATCACCTCGCTGTTGCCCCGCGAGGTGATTTTGAACGGGCCGAACACGATCAGCTACGAATCCTATCCCGAACTGCGCGCAAAGATTCTCGATTTGCTCTCGCTCGCGACTGCCCAGGCCAATACCGAGGAGAAGCTGGCCGCGCTGCTCTGCTGCCTGCCGCAAGCGATGGTACCCGAAACTCTGTCCTATGCGAACAGCTTTCGGGTGGTGATCCTGCAATTCCTTGATCGCTACAATTTCGATCTTGGCACGGTGAAGCGCAGCTGCGTGCATTTTGTGACCGGCGACGGACGCGTCATCCCGTTCGATACCTATAACAGCTTCTATCGCGATGGCGCGGAGGGGGCAGGCGTACTCGCGCGCCATCGCGCTCTTGCCGTGGCGGGCCGGCGATGAGGAAGCTGCTGGGAGACATCCTGTTCGCCGTCGGCATTGTTGTCGCTGGCGCAAGCGGTCTGTGTTCGCTCGCCGTCCGGTGGGGCGAATGACGGCGTGGTGTCAACCGCCGTCACGCTGGGAGGAAGCCTGTCGGTGACAGGATCGGTCCTGATTTTCGCGGGCCACGCTCCGTCGATAGGCGCCGAGGCTGGTCCGGATCAGAGCTGCTGTTTGGCGGTGACGAAATCGATGGTAGGATCGGTGTGGCCTTTCATTCTGGTGGGTACGTTGAATTTCCAGCGAGGGCGCGCGGTTCTTCACTTGCCCGCAGGGCACAGGCGAGGCGTCCCACGTGCGATCGTTGGCGCCGACGCCAGAGTAAGGAGTGAATGAACGATCGCAGACCGCTCAATCCATGGCATGAGCTTCGCGCTTAGCGAGCTGCTGCACCATTCGTGACGGGCCGACGAACACCACCAGCGGCATCGCGATGACCGACAGAACCAGCAGCATCTTGTAGTCGTTGGCGTAGGCGATGATCGAGGCTTGCTGGGTCACCACCAGGTCGAGCAGGGCCCTGCCGGCATCAGTCGCCATGTTGAGCGTGGGGGCGATGTCCGGCATTCTCAAAGCATCGTTGAACGGCGTGACGCTTTCGACGATGCGGGCGTGCATCACCGTCGTGGTGTTGGTCAGCTCCGCGATCATCACCGAAATCCCGATCGAGGAGAAGATGTTGCGGATCAGCGTGAGCATCGCGGTGCCCTCGGTACGAAGCTCGTTGCGGAGAGTGAGGAACGCGATAGTGCTGAGCGGCACGAATAGCATGCCGATGCCGAACCCTTGGACCACGCTTGTCACCGCGATCGTTGTGCCGGAAGTCTGCTCGGTGAACAGCTCCATCTGATAGAGGGTGCCGGCCATCAGGATGAGGCCGATCAGCAGTAGCCAGCGCGCTTCGATGAAGCGCAGCAGACGGCTGATCACCATCATGCTCAACAGCGTGCCGATGCCGCGGGTGCCGAGCAGCCAACCCGCGGTCGTCACCGGGTAGCCAATGTTGTTCTGCATGAAAGGCGAGACCAGCGCCATGGTGCCGAACAGCGCCACGCCGATGAAGGCCATGAACACAAAGCCGGTCACGAAATTGCGGTCGCGGAAGACTTCAAAGCGCACGAAGGGATTATCGGTCGTCAGGGAGTGGGCGAAGAAGAAATAGAAGCCGACGATCGATATCACGAATTCGGATACGATCTCGGCCGAGGAGAACCAGCCAACCTGCTCGCCGCGATCGAGCATGATTTGCAAGGCCCCGATTCCCGTCGCCAGCGCCAGGAACCCGAACCAATCGAAGCGCCGGCTATTCTCTGTCGGAGAAGCGTCCATGAAAATCACGAGGCCGATGACGGTAACGATGCCGATCGGCAAATTGATGAGAAAGACCCAGTGCCAGCTGTATTGGTCGGTCAGCCATCCGCCGAGTGTCGGACCCATGATGGGGCCGAGCATCACGCCGATGCCCCAGATCGCCATGGCAGAGCCACGCTCGGCGAGTGTGTAGGCGTCGAGCAGCACGGCCTGCGACAGCGGCACCAGTGCGGCGCCGAACGAGCCTTGCAGCGCACGGTAAAGGACCATCTGTTCGATGTTCTGCGCCGAAGCGCACAGTACCGACGCGACCGTAAAGCCGGCGACGCAGACGATGAAGAGCCTCTTGCGACCGAACCGCTCGGCGACCCAGCCGATTGGCGAAGTCATGATGGCGGCGGCGACGATATAGGAAGTGAGCACCCAGTTGATCTGGTCAAGAGAAGCCGACAGGCTGCCCTGCATATAAGGCAGCGCCACATTGGCGATGGTCGAGTCGAGTGCCTGCATGATGGTTGCCGTCATGGCGCAGACGGTAAGCATCGAGCGGTGCATGCCTGGAGAAAGAGGCGCGGCGGCGGTCACGGCGTTTCTCAAGCCTATCGTGTCGCCATCTTCTCCTCCGCAAGCGAGTCTGACGGTGCGAACACAGAGGCGATCAACTTGCGGAACGATCGGCTTCGACCGGTATCGATCTTCACCGACACGCTCATTCC
>JASHRR010000365.1 GCA_030037185.1 Xanthobacteraceae bacterium
GCGAGCCGCTCCACCATGCCGCGAATGAATTGATTGCGAGCCTCGGGCGGCATTTGACTGACCGTGGCCACATCCTCAGGCGACGGCCCTGCGGCTGCATCCTCGGGCGCAGGCCCGGGCGGCGGTGCGGCGCCGGGATTCTCGATGTGCGCGAGCTGTTCGCGCACCACCGGGAGCCACGGCGCATTTGCCGGCGCTTTGGCAATGAGGTTGCGCCAGGTCTGAGCGGCATCCTGTGTGTTGCCGTCCTGCAGAGCCGCCAGACCAAGGTAAAACATTGCCTTCGGATTGTCCGCATCAAGCGCTGCGGCCTGCTCAAACGCCGCCTTGGAATCCGCCGTCACCACGCCGCCAGCAGCCATTGCGAGCGCTTCGCCGAGATCCACATGACGCTGGGCCGTCGCACCCAGAAGATCAATCGCGTTACGCCTCGCCTTGACGGCATCGTCATAGCGCTCGAGTTTCATATAGACGGGCGCTATCACTTCCCAGCCCCGACCGTCCTTCGGATTCGCTTCGAGATGGGCCTCGATCTGGGCAATCAGGGCGGCGATGGAATTGGCCTGCTCGTCCGCCGTCCCGCGGCTGGCGATTGGCTCCCCGGGCAGGTCGGGAGAGCCGAGCATCGCGTAGAGCGAGCCGGCGATCAGCGGGATGGCGACGACCGCGCTCGCCAGCGCCGCGATGCGTCGTCCGCTCCGAGGCGCCGCTTCGGCTGCCGTGGCGGCCGCCGCACCAAGGAGGCGACGCGAGACCTCGACCCGCGCCGCTTCGAACTCATCATGGCCGATCCGGCCATCAGCACGGTCGCGCTCGATTTCCTCCAACTGGTCGCGATAGACCGCGAGATCGCCCGCCGGCGATAGCGGCATGTGCCCGCGCGCCAACGGCCAAATCACGGCGCCAAGCGCCGCCACCGTCATTATCCCTAAAACGAACCAGAGCGTCATGTCGATCAAGGGCGTCTCGAAGCCGGAGCAGCCGCGCGAGCCGCGCTCCCAGGAATCTCAAAGTTACAACACAGGCGATAGCCGCACCGCAACGCCAAAGATGCGATGCGCCCGCGACTCGCTGTCCGGGGGATTGCGATGAACCAGCGGCAAGTTTTTTTGCTGCGCGGTCGTCCGTGCCGTCATAGGTGGTGCCTTCGCGTCCGCTCATCGACAGTGTAATCTTCTTTTCGCAGATGGCGAAGGAGCCATTGCCGGCTGCTGATCGGTGCCATAGTACGTCTCCGGGAGGACGACCATGCTGGACTGAGATGCGATCGTTGCCGCTACGCGCGTGGCAGATTTGCTGACGATGACGCTGTCGGGCGCTTGCGGATGACGAACCCAATCCCACACATCCAAAATATCCCCACAATCCAAATATCCCGCAATCCAAATATCGCTACGAGAGCGGCGCAATTGGTTGCGCGGCCAGCAATCCGCCGCGCTGTGACTCTCTAAGCCCGCAGGTAGGCGGCGCGGCTCAAGCTGGGAGGACGAGGCGCTCGGCAGGCCAGCCTGGACGAGATTGACGCCGCGACGCCGGAGGACGCGGCGTTGATCCGATTATGCTTGCACGCCACCCGCGGCTTGCCGCGTCAGATGTGCCGGGTCTTAGCTTTGCGTTCGTGTTCGGGCAGCGAGGATGCTGTCGCTTTCCGCATCGCCGCCGGCGGCGCGATTGGCCCGAGGTCTGAATCCAGGACGGCGAACCAGGATCGAACCGGGACGGCGAACCAGGATAACGTCGGCGCGGTCGCGTGGACGCATCGAGCGCGAGCAGCGAAGCGCATTTGATCTCATCGCAGCGCGCTAGCGGCCGATGCGTTTGCCGGTCAATCCCTTGTTGGTGGTCGGCTTGCCGGCCAGAGGTCGGCGGCTGGGCACGCGTTCGACTACGACCGTGCGCGGTGCGCCGGCGCGGCCGACAAAGGCAACAGTGTTGGCGTCCTTGCGCGACGTCGCAGCTTTGAGCACTTCGGGCTTGACCTGCTCGGGGGGCAGATCCATCAGGGAGGCCGCGATCTCGATTTGCTCTTGCACGTTATCGGTCAATCCGCGAGCCGCCGCGACGGCCTCCGCCACGGTCGGGGGGTCGCGTCGAACGCGTCGAGGTCCGTATTTCGTTTTCCAGACTTCGCTCATTTGAATGCCTTCGCTGTTTGCCCCTCGCGATGTGTCGCACCGCTTGTTTTATCTTTCCTCATAGGATTACTGCGACGCAGCAGCGACCTATCAAAACGCTCATCCGCCGGCCGAGGTTTCAAAAATCCGTCCGTCTCCGGCTGATGCCGAACGATGCTGGTTAAAATTGTTCGACTGTCAGACTTCGGAGCGTGGCGAGTACAAGTAGCCCAACTGGCCCACTAAAGATTCCGCCTCGACGGCGGCGCTGTGGCCGGCGGCGGTGGAGTGGCCGGAGATGGTGCACCGCCGGCAGAAGGCGCAGATCCGGTTGGCTGAGTGCTCGCTGAGGAATCGCTTCCAAATAGCTTGCCGCTGGCCGAGATCGCCTTGCCAGGCAGGTCCATCACCCAGTTGACGGTGTTGCCGGTGGCATTTGCGGCCGTTCCGGCGAGCGTCGATAAGGACGACAACATATTGGCGGCGAAACCCCGCCCCTCAGGCGCAGGCTCGGCGCCCGAGGAAGCAGTCATTGTCGCGGGCGCCTGCAAGGCAGGGTCCGTCGTGCCAGGCGGGGTGCCAACCGGCAAGGCCGCGGCGGCCGCGGGAGGCGCCGCAGCTGTCGCGACGACCGGAGCTTCCGCACGCGCGCGGGGGGACGCAGGCCGTGCGAGCGGTAGCGGCGCAGCGCGATCCGGCGAGGTGCGGTCCGTCATAGTCTTGACGGCGTTTTTGGGATCGGCGGCCTTGCCGTCATCGGCTGGGTTGCCGGCGGGTCCGCTATCGGTCGGCCGCGATGTCGGGGTCGGCCGCACTTCAGCGGGCTCCTGCGGATTCTCGCGGCGGGCCTTGAGCATCTCGCGGGTAAGCCCGCGGCGCTCCTCGGCAGACAGGCCGTCGCCTTGCGGCGTAAGGTCGGTCAGGAACTCGGATGACGAGGGCGCCTGGGAAACATGGACCACATACTGCACCGACGCCGCCAACCCGCTTGCGATCAAGCCCAGGATGACTATCAGCAGGAATTTCGACGGAAATCGTGCCAGATTAGTCCCCGCCGGTTGCATTTTCACCCGATCCTCCGCGACAGTCGGCTTCAACCATTCGTTTCTGGCAATTTGGTGTTCGCGCTCCCTGCAAGGAACCGACGCTAATGCTTGCAAGGTGAACGGACCGTGAATGAGCAAGAACGCGAGCGTAGTGAAGTAGCCGCAGTTTGATACCATTAATCGCACAAAATGGCTACTATAAGCGCACAAAAATAGCCAGAAAGGCGGCACGGAAAACGCCAATGCGTCTAACGGACGCGCCGATTTGTGCACACCCCTGCAAAGCCGGGAGAGATCCCACGAACCATTCCCTCGCCAGCCCGCCGAGGCGGGTTTCGCTTAATAATTCAATCACCGCAACGGTCCGAGTTTAGCCGGCCCGATGGCGCTTTAAAATTGGTTGTGGGTTGAGCGCCGTGGCCGCAGCCAATCAAATCGTCGACGGGCACGACGGCGCTATCGGTGCGACGCACATCAAGTCTTTGCCATGTCGCTGAACAGCACGCCGCCCTTCGCCTTGTCTTCCTTGGCCGACTCCACGATCGTGATCGTCACCGCGCTTGCATCAACCTTGTAGTTCTTCACCACCGCTTCGGTGAAATCCTTGATCAGCCCGCGCTTCTGTTCGATCGACCGGCCACCAAGCGCATAGAACACGACTTCCGGCATCAAGCCCTCCTGTCATTTGACCGTAACTGCGCTATCATCCTGGCATAATTCGGCACTATACGACACGGGGTCTACGTATTAGCCTCCGGCACCTTCGGGCCGCAGCATCCAAAACACGCCGAGGAGCTCGTTCTGGTCAGGTTGGGCCATATCTTCGGCGTCATGGCTAGGCTTGTCTCGGCCGTCGGCGTCTGTCTCACTGCCCGCGACAAGCGAGGGCATGACGGCGAACAGGCACGTCCATCATCGAAACGCGCTCTGTCGATCCAACGAGGAGGAGATTGAAAATGAACATGCAGACCAAGATGCAGGACATCGTCGGCCTAACCAAGGTCGCGCCGCTGTCGCGGCGCGGGTTCATGACTGCATCCGCCGCCTCTGCGGCCGGATTTACGCTCGCCGCCGGCCCGGTGCGGGCCGATGCCATCAAGACTGATACGAGCGGCCTTACCGCCGGCGATACGAAAGTGGCCGTCGCAGGCGGCGATATGCCGGTCTATTACGCTCGCCCGACCGGCGTTGCCAACCCGCCTGTGATCCTGGTGGCTCAGGAGATTTTCGGCCTGCATGAGTACATCAAGGATGTGGCCCGCCGGCTCGGCAAGCTCGGGGCCTTCGCGGTCGCGCCTGATTATTATTTCCGCAAGGGCGATCTCACCAAGATCACCGACATTCCGGCGCTGCTGCCGATCGTGAACACCAAAACGGATCAAGAGCTATTTGCTGATCTCGATGCCACCGTGGCGTGGGCCAAGTCGCAGGGCGGCAACACGAACCGGCTCGGCATCATGGGCTATTGCCGCGGCGGCCGCACCGTGTGGCGCTATTCAACTCACAACGGCGGCCTCAAAGCGGGGGTCTCCTTCTACGGCAGCCTTGCCGATCCGCCCAACGACGCGATGCCGATCAACGCACTCACCTCCGCAAAGGAGGTCAAGGAGCCGGTGCTCGGCCTCTATGGTGCGGAGGACCAGGGTATTTCGGTCGATCAGGTCAAGCAGATGGAAGCTTCCCTCAAGGCGGCGGGCAAGACTGCCGAATTCAAGATCTATCCTGGAGCGCCCCACGGCTTCCATGCCGACTACCGCGCGAGCTATCGCAAGGAAGCAGCCGAGGACGCCTGGAGGCAGATGACGGCATGGTTTAAGAAATACGGCGTCCTAAGTTGAGGGCTTGCAGCGTCTTGCACCCTCTACGCTAAATCCCTGAAACATCGCGGTTTCGAAACAAATGAGCGTGCACCGTCATGCACGCTCATGCACCCGCTTGCAATACTCCGGTATGGGTACGGTATGGGTAGGAGTATGGCTTTAAGACATCGCTTCACGTGGTGTCAGGTTTGGCCACAACCCCCGCTATGCATCCATGAGCACAGCACGTTGCTGGATTTGGTCTGGGCTCGCCGCGTCGAACTAAGCAGTCGGCCGACGACGCGCGTTTCGCGGCGAACCAGGATGCGATTTGGTTCAGTTCCCATTTTCCAGGCAGCTCCGCCGGTCGCGTCACGCGAGCGTCGAAACGGATGTAGCTGCCGAAGCCGCGCAGAATGCCGCGCTGGCTCGGTTCAGTTTGGCGAACCTCTTTCCGGTGCAATTTGCGCGCGGTCAGCATGGCGCGCGGTAAAGCGTGCCTGCCGGAAATACGGACACAATGGGCGCGTACTTCCGGCTTACCGGTTCATAAATTCCGTGACCGCGCCCACAGGACGACAAAGTCGTCCTTCGCATCCTTCCAGCCCATGTGACTTATTGGTCATCAGCGCGGCCTGCTCGTAGAGCCGCTCGGCGTCGAGCCCCGCCCTTGCAGGCGGGCGATCTCGGCGCCGACCAAAGCCGCTCGATGGCCAAACGTTGCAGGGCAATTTTCCGCCCAGACCGCGATCAGCTTGTTATGATCCGCAAGCGCTGCCAAATGCTGGGATCGCTCCTCGGCCGAAGCCCCATCGACCGCCGCCGCACGGGCAAGGGCACCATAGAATTGATATTCGGACTGCTCCAGTTGCGTCGGCGCTGTGCAAAGCAGCGGCGCGACTTTCGCTGCGGCCGTGATCGCAAGTACTGAGTCGCCAACGTAAACACCAGCTTCCAGCTTGCGACTCCAATACCAGCACGCGCTGATGGCCAGCTGGTATTGTTCTCAAGGTGTCGCACGAAGCGGCTCGTCGAACGTTGCGT
This sequence comes from Xanthobacteraceae bacterium, assembly GCA_030037185.1. Next base: position 6,004 of record JASHRR010000365.1, read on the forward strand.
CAAGGAGCCAAAGTCCGCTGTCAGTCCACGCAGCATCCGGATCAGCCTGAACTGCGCAGTGAGGCTGGCGTTGGCAAGGCCAAACCGTACTTTCTGCGCGAATTCGAGCCCGTTTTCGGCCTCCCGTTCGGCTTCTTCGAGTGGATCGCCGGAGGCCAAGAGGTTTGCGGTCAAGTCAATGCGGCTATAAACAGCATAGCAAAGGTCACCGGCCTCCTGCGCAGCCTCGAAGGCACGCCGCAGGAGGGCGCGGCTCGTGGCCAGGGGCTGTGTCCAGTGCGCGACATGGACTGCGAAGACCAGATAGACGCGGGCTCTGAACCGATCGAGGCCACGCTTCTCGACCAGATCCACGCCAAGTCTGCCGAAGCGGAATCCGGCCTGGTAATCGCCGAAGCGGGTCCCGAAGACGCCGCCCAGCCATGCATATGCAAGGGACGATCCGTCCGTGTTGCCGTGTTCCAGGCTGAGGGTCGCCATCCGGCCGACCAAGAGACGGAACAGGTTTAAGTCGGTGAACAGAGCGGGCGAAGTCAGCGCCGTCAGCACGTTCATAGTAGCACGTCGGTCGGGATCGGTCATCAGCGGCAGGTCGAGCAGCCCCTCGATCGAGCCGCGCCCGAGCCGCTCTCGCAGCCGGCCATACTCCTGCTGGACGTCCTCGGCCGTCGCATGCTGCGGCCACCGCGCGTCAACGCTGCGCAGATAGGCCAGCGCCACCTCAACAGCCCTGTCACTCCGGGCGAGGGTCGTATGGAGATTGATGCGGATGCAGACGACCGCGGCAGCGTCAACGATGCTCCGTGCACGCGTCGACAGCAGCGAGAGCCTTTCTTCCGCGGCCGCCAATTCTCCGGTCAGATATTCGCACTCGCCCGAGTTGAGCTCGAGGTCGAACATGAGTTGGTAGCACTGCTCCTCCATTCTCTCCCAACAGCAGAGCACGCCCGGCGGCAAAATACTGTAGAGCGGCGGCATAGGCCGTTGCCGCTTTGCCACGCTTGCCCGCCATCAGATTGAACATAGCGACCTGCTCGCGCTCCCGCTCCGTATTGATCAGCGCCGCACCACGGTCGAATTGGTTCACGATGTCGAAGATGTTCTCTTCGAGTTGTTCTGTCGCGGTGCGCGCTGCAAGCAAGCGACCGATCCGAAGATGTGCCACTGCGCGCTCGTCCTCTGCGATCAGCGCATAAGCCGCCTCCCGGACACGATCGTGAAGGAATGCGTAGGTGCCGTCCGTACGCAGGACGAGTCCGGCGTGGACAGCTTCCCATAGCTCCGCGTGTATCGCTTCGTCGCTTGCCTCGTGAACCAGCGAATGGCCATGTCTGTGCCCGTCGCGGTGCGTGGAGCGATCCACGAGCGCCAACGGCCGGCGCTGCCGAAGGACCGGGATCGTCGTTGACGCCCACGCGATGAACTGCTTGGCCTCCTTCACATGCGTACGCGCGTGGTTGGAACGCCCAGAGCCTAAGCCCATAGCCAGCCATTGCCCTTGTGCCACGTCTCGATCGGCGCCTGCGCGAACCCAACTTTGCCGGAGACCAGCGCTTCGGGTCGAACAGCAATCCGGCCGCGACAGTCGCGTCGACCCAGATGGCGCAATGGCCGCTGGCGAACAGGGCCAAGTTCTCGTTGAAGCCGTTGCCGGCCATGCCCGGCGGACCGTACTTTCTGCCGACGTCGACGTAGAACCTGACCGCGTCCTTCCAAGCCCGACTGTCGTAGCCCGGCTTCCACTTCATGTCGAAGAGCTGGCCGCCCCAGACATTGCCCAATATCCCCACGATGGCCATGTTCTCGCCCCAGCCGGGCTGGCCCCGGAGGCAGAGGCCATAGGTCCCGTTCGCCTTGTCGTTCAGCTTGGCCGCGAACTCTGCGACCTCACTCCAGGTTGGATTGGGCGGCATCTTCACTGCGGCCTTCTTGAACAGGTCGGTGCGATAGAACGTCAGCGTGCTCTCCGCATAGAAGGGCAGGGACTAGAGCTTGCCGTCGTAGGAGAGGCCGTGCCGCACGGTCGGGATCACGTCGTTTAGATCGTAACCTTCGGGTATGTCATCGAGGGGAACAAGCCACTTGGCCTTGCCCCAGAGCGGCGTTTCGAACATGCCGATCGTGATGATGTCGAACTGTCCGCCCTTGGTCGAAAGGTCGGTCGTGACGCGCTGCCGCAACACGTTCTCCTCGAGCAGGAGCCATTTCACCTCAATGCCCGTCGCCTTCATGTCCGCGTTGTTCACCGTGACGATCGTGAGGGTCGTCTCCGCACGAGCCGCGGCGCAGGCCCCCAAAGAAACAATGACCGCGACTGAAAACAGCGTCTTCGATCTCACTGTTTCCTCCCTAGCCGGCAGGTGGCACCCGTGGTATTCACCCTGCTGCTTTGGTTGCCTCAAAGATGCGTCCAACGACCCATCACTCCTCGATCGACGCCGAACATCCACGCATCGGTGCCTATCCCGTTGGTGCCCACGCCTCCTCGGACCACACGCCGCGGCCTTACTGCGAAAAGGATGTTATCGGGGATCGAAGGCCAACCGCGACACGGACCTCAGTCCGCGGCTGATGCTGGCACGGACAAGGCGAGTCCAATGCAATTGACAGCGCGGATGCTTTTTTTCAGTGGTTCTTCCTCCTTTTCGAAACGGGCGTGAGCGTCGACAGCTTCTCATGGCTGGGGGATTGAGGGCGCAACCAGCCTTTTATCCCGAGGCAGTCCCGTATGATATGCACTTCCAGATACTCAGTTTTCATCCCCAAAGGCCGTTAGGCGCCGATCCGCCCGCGACAGTCTACCCGTCATCGGCGGAAAAAGACTTTCAGGCGATCTTGCTTTTCGTCTGAGTTTCTCTTGTGATTCGCTTCAGAAACGGCGAGGAAACGAGGAAACCGGATAAGTTGTTGTTGCGGTTCGATAATGCGATGTCAATGGAATGGGTTTGACGGGACTTCATATACAACCTCGTCTGGCAGTCGGTGATGTATCGGCCAGGCAAGCGGTGCCGGGCGAAACCGGAGATGCTAGCCCGCATTGCGGAAGAGGATGCTGAGATCGAGAAACTTGGGCGAGAGGCCTTCAGGCAGAGATTCAGGAACTCACGGGTAAAAGATGAACCATAGCGTTTTGCGATCCGTCACGGTGCAGGAAAGAAAACCGCAGACCGCGCTACTGCGACACTCCGGAAGAACCCGACGGGAGCGTCGAAGAACTGAAGCGCACAACCCGGCTCAGGTTGATGCCGAGTGATCCTGGACGATGTTTTGCAGGTCGCGCCCGGATCTGGCGAGCGGATCAATCGCGTGACTATTAGCGTGTCGCTCTCGCGCAGAAACGCGAGCACCATCGCGAGCTCCTTCCCGCCATCTCCCTGACCTGGGGGGTTGGGCGCCCGGCGTTCGCAGTGCACTCTCATCGCCTTCGACTTGCAAACCAGCAGTCGCGATCACCGGTTAGGACCTGTGCGAGCCACTCTTGCGGGAGTGGTTCGAGGATGACAAGCCACCGCCGATCAACTGAAGAATGAGGAAGGG
>JASHRR010000366.1 GCA_030037185.1 Xanthobacteraceae bacterium
TGCTCAGTATCGTCGCTGGCGCCCGGCAGGTCCAGTCAGGTAACGTCTTTGTGCTTGATGGAGATATGGCGGACTCCACCCATCGGACGACGATGTGTCCGCGCATTGCCTATATGCCGCAGGGGCTCGGCAGGAATCTGTATCCAGATCTCAGCGTTCGGGAAAACATTGAGTTCTTCGCCCGCCTGTTCGGCCAATCGCGTGCCGAGCGGGAATGGCGGATTGCCGAACTTTTGGAGAGTACAGGGCTCGCGCCGTTTGCCGATCGTGCGGCAAAAAAGTTGTCCGGCGGTATGCGGCAGAAGCTCGGGCTGTGCTGCTCACTCATCCACGATCCGGACCTTTTGATACTCGACGAGCCTACGACGGGCGTTGACCCGTTGTCGCGCCGCCAATTCTGGGAGCTTGTCGACCGTATGCGCTCACGCCGTATGGGGATGAGCGTCGTCGTGGCGACCGCCTACATGGAAGAGGCCGAGCGATTTGATGCACTTGTCGCGATGAATGGCGGACGAGTGCTGGCCGCGGGCTCTCCGGTTGAGCTGAAGGCACAGACCGGCGCAAAAAGCGTCGAGGATGCATTTATTGGATTTCTTCCAAACGAGCTAAAGGCACAGCATAAGCAGCTCAAAATTCCGCCCCGTCGGATTATTGACACCTCGCCGGTGATCGTTGCACGTGATCTCACGTGCCGCTTTGGCGACTTTACAGCAGTCGATCGGGTTAGCTTCACGATCGAGCGCGGGGAAATTTTCGGCTTTCTCGGCTCCAACGGTTGCGGCAAGACAACGACCATGAAGATGCTTACGGGGCTTCTGGTGCCGACTGAAGGGGAGGCGCTTTTATTCGGCAAGCCGGTAGACGCGAGCGATGTTAACTCGCGCCGACGCGTTGGATACATGTCGCAGTCGTTTTCACTCTATTCCGAACTCACTGTTCGTCAAAATCTTGACCTGCATGCGCGGCTTTTCCATTTGCCAGCGAAAAAAGCTGCCGCACGGCTCGACGAGCTGAGCCGCCGCTTCGGTCTGGAGGACTATCTCGATCAACAAGCATCCGACCTCCCGCTTGGCATTCGCCAACGGCTCTCGCTGGCCGTCGCCGTCGTTCACGAGCCAGAGATGCTTATCCTCGACGAGCCGACGTCCGGCGTCGATCCGCTAGCGCGCGATGGCTTCTGGGAGCTGCTAATTGATCTTTCTCGTAACCAGGGCGTGACCATCTTTGTCTCTACTCATTTCATGAATGAGGCCGAACGCTGCGACCGCATATCACTTATGGATTCCGGGTGTGTTCTGGTGACCGACACACCGGCCAACCTTGTCAAGGCGCGGGGCACCGCCACACTCGAGGAAGCATTTATCTCTTATCTCAGCGAGGCCGTGGGATCGCCGACACCAGATACCATCGAACTTGCGCCGTCGGACGGCGCCCGCGTCGTGGCTGCTCGGTCGCCATCGCTGCAGCGCGGATTCAGCATGCAGCGTTTGCTTGCCTATACGCTTCGTGAAACGATCGAGCTTCTCCGCGATCCGATTCGACTCACCTTTGCGTTGGTCGGTACGGCATTCCTCATGCTTGTGTTCGGATTTGGAATTTCAACTGATGTCAACAATTTGACTTTTGCCGTCCTCGATCACGACAATACCCACGAAAGCCGTGCCTATCTTGAAGAGTTCAGGGGCTCAAGTTATTTCACCGAGAAGCGCCCCCTGGATAATTATGCCGCACTGCATGAGCGCCTGCAGAGCGGTGACATTGATGCTGCGATCGAAATCCCGCCAGGGTTTGGCCGGAATCTGGTGCGTGGAAACCCGACCTGGGTCGCCGCTTGGGTTGACGGCGCCATGCCATTTCGCGCTGAGACCATTCGGGGCTATTTGCAAGGATTGCATCAGCTCTATCTGACCGATCCTGCTGCAAGAAGGGAAAATCTGTCCGCTCCCAAGCCGCCAGCCACGATCGAAATTCGATATAAGTACAATCAGGACTTGGACAGCGTGTATGCGATGGTGCCCTCAACGATATCTATGATGCTTGCCCTGTTTCCTGCGATCCTTATGGCACTTGCCATCGTGCGCGAAAAGGAACTGGGGTCCATCACTAATCTTTATGTCACTCCGGTCACCAAACTCGAATTTCTGATCGGCAAGCAGATTCCCTATATCGGCCTCGCGATGGCGAACTTTGCGGTGATGTTTCTAATGGCCTTGTTTGTTTTCGAGGTGCCGCTCAAAGGGAGCTTCCTCACCTTGCTTCTCGGAACCGTCATCTACGTCACGACCACGACTGCCTACGGCATGTTGATTTCGGCCTTCGCCAGCACTCAGATCGCTGCACTGTTTGCTACCTCTATTCTGACCGTTCTGCCTGCGACACAGTTCGCTGGTCAGCAGGTACCGGTATCATCGCTCTCCGGAACGGCGCAACTCATGGGGCGGGCTTTCCCCATGACCTATTTCCGACCAATTGCAGTTGGCACCTTTACCAAAGGATTAGGTATTGAAGATTTAGCCGCCAACTTGGCGCAACTTAGCATCTTCATTCCAGTCCTGCTGCTCATTAGTCTGATCCTGCTGCGCAAACAGGAGCGCTAGACCGTTATGACGCGTTTTGCGGAACGGAACGCGCTCTTACCAGAAGGGTGAATCGATGCGCAAAGTCGCAAATATCTTCTGGCTTGGGACTAAAGAGTTGCGTAGTTTCAGTCATGATTATGTATTGCTCGCTTTCGTGGTCTATGCATTTTCGCTGCAGATCATGGCCTCAGCGAATAGCTACTCCCAGGAGGTACATAACGCCGCTGTAGCCATAGTCGACGAGGATCATTCCGAATTGTCGTGGCGGATCACTCGGGCATTCCTGCCGCCGTATTTTAAGAATGCGGAGTCGATTGCAGAGCGCGATATCGTTCCGCTGATGGATTTAGGGAAATACACGTTCGTGGTGGACGTGCCGCCGAATTTCGAGCGCGATGTCCTGGGCGGCCGACACCCTGCGATCCAACTTAATGTCGATGCGACCGTTATGGTGCAAGGCGGACTTGGGGCGAGCTACGCCCAAGATATCATCATGAACGAGATTAATGATTTTCTGTCTCGGGAGGAGGGTGTACCGCTATCGCCAGCGAACCTTGTTGTACGCGTTCTTTTTAATCCTAACGTCACGACTTCGTGGTTCACCAGTGTCATGGGCATCATCAATAACATCAGCATGCTCGCCATTATTCTTGCCGGAGCTGCCATTGTTCGCGAGCGTGAACACGGGACGATGGATCACCTGCTGGTCATGCCGTTGACCCCATTTGAGATCGCGATGTCGAAGATTTGGGCGAACAGCCTGGTGATTGCTGTGGCGGTTTCTTTCTCGCTTTATATCGTCGTCCGCACTTTGCTGCACGTCCCGATCGCCGGCTCGATCCCCCTGTTTATGCTCGGCGTGACGACTTATTTGTTCTTCGCCTGCGCTGTCGGAATATTTCTCGGCACTGTGGCCCGCTCCATGCCGCAGCTCGGCTTGCTCTTCATGCTCGTTTATTTGCCCATCAATGTTCTCTCTGGAAGCAACACGCCGCTAGAGAGCATGCCACCCTGGCTGGCGAATGTGATGGAAGCTTCGCCTTCGACCCACTTTGTCTCCTTCGCGCAGTCGATCCTGTACCGCGGCGCGGGTATCGAGGTTGTGTGGCCGCAATTCGTCATGGTGGCGGGGATCGGCAGCCTATTCTTCTTCCTCGCGGTCTTGCGCTTCCGATCCAGTACGGCGCAGGCGGCATGAGTCAGCTAGCCCTCATGGTGCAAGAGTAGCTCAAGCGCGATCCGGTTGAAAAAGGAGATCGAAGGCTACTGTTGATTCATTGTTTGTGCTACGGAGAATCCCTTCTCCTCTTAAGAGCAATATCTGAATTTTCTCAGATTCGTCGCGGGTTACCCCTAGTGCATCGAGAACACGGGAGCCCGGATCTGTCGTTATGATCGGGTTAGGCTCAGTTGATAGCTGGCTCGCCAGGGCCCCAACGTGATGGCCGCCAGCCATTCCGAACTCAGGCTGGCGGCAACCTATCGAATGGATCGAGCAGCCGCACACCGAGCGGAACGAAATGCCGGACGTTGCGCGACAGGATCGTCAAGCCGTGATGTTGCGCCGTCGCCGCGATGATGATGTCGGCCAAGCCCAGCGCATGAACTTGCCCACGCGTCCGGTCTGACAAGGCGCCCGCGATCTGCGCTGTGGGCGTATCGAAGGCGAGGACGCGATCACCATGGAGATGCAGAACGGTTTCGAGCAACGTCGCTAGATCCTCGCTCTTGCGAGTTGCCCCCTCGCGCTGCAGCTTGGCGATGCCGTCTTCGATCTCCGCCACCGTCACGGCTGAAAGGAACAGCGAGGCTGAGTGCGCATCCATCCATGTGACGAGCTCCGACGGCGCGAGCCACGATAGCAGGTGCCGCGCATTCTCAGCGCTTAGAAGGGGAGCCGTTTCCACCAGGCCTTCGAATTCCTCCTGGGACACCATCACCACCGAACCGCCGATCTAAGCGCGGATCGTTTCCCGCTTCATCCGCGGACTTGCTGGGATCCTTGGAGAAGTCATCGACGTTGACATGGGCGCGTCGTGGCTCGGCTGCGGTTCGATCCTCCCTTTTTATACCTCGAACAAGGAGGCGATGGTGGTCACCGCCTTTTCCGCCTCGGCCCGGTCGGGCTGGGTGGTTTCGTCGTCGAAGCCATAATAGTCACTGTCGCCGACCACCTGATAGACCTGCCCGTCGCGACGCGGCACGAAGGACACGCCCTTGTAGAAGAGGTTGTAGCCCACGTCGGGTTCGGGGATGCCGCGTGCCAGCTGGCCGCGCACCGGGATCAGGCTCTGGTCGCCGAACAGCGCCTTGGCGGCATAGCCGGTGCAGTTGACGATGGTCTTCTGCGGCAAGGCGGTCAGTTCGTGCGGGCTGTGGAACTCACCGATCACGATCTTGCCGCCGGCCTCGCGGAACTGCGAGATCAGGAAAATGGAATAGGCGCTAACATTGAACATGATCGTCGAATTGCGATAGGCCCAGCGTGGCCCGAAGAGGTGGCTGCCCGGCCCATATTCCTGCGGGGCGCGGAGCAGGTCGGGCACGAGCTCGCGCTCTAGCTCGGCGAACGCTGGGCGGCCGTCCGCGGGCCGTTCACGGCGGCGCTGGCCGCGGGCTTCGTCGGAAATGAAATAGCTGTCGATCCACTCGATCGGATTGCCCGGCAGGCCCAGCAGGGTCTGATAGGTGGCATGGGTGATCCGGCACATCCGTTCCCACTGCTGCTTGAGGGCCGGGGTGGCGTTCTCCTCGAAACAGATGCGCGAACTCGGCGTCCAGAGGCCCGAAGCGAGGGAGGAGCGCACATTCGGCGGCAGATCCTTGGCATAGATCGTGACCGTGGCGCCGGCCCGTTGCAGCAGGAGGGCCGCGCTCAGCCCTAGCGCGCCGCAGCCGATCACGGCGATGTCCTTCTCGCCGGTGGCCATGGCCATCTCGGTGGCGATGGTGCCCGACCCCCAGGATAGCGACCAGCCGCTGCCGCCATGGCCGTAATTGTGGATCACCGTCTTGGCGTCGAACTTCTCGGCTTCGATGCGCGGGCCGAGCGGGCGGAAGGGGCGGGTGCAGACGGTGATGCGGGTGATGCGGTCCATGCGGGCGCGGACCGGGGCGAGGGACAGAGCAGAGGCGGATTTTTGCTCGGCGCCCCGGGCCCCCCAGGATCCGGCGGCGAAAGCGGCGCCGGCCAGCAGCTGACGGCGATTCATCCCATCATCCCCAAATTCAAGCATTGTAGAGAAGAAGGCGGGGCGATCAACGCGCCTTGCCGTTAGGAGGGCCGTGCGAGTCGCGACCCTTGGAGTATTTTACGATAAAATATCTGCGATATCAATTTGTTTAATTAACTTCTTAAAGTTATTTTCGCAGCTCGCTTTGGTGTTTACGCCTAGGTATGCAGCGGTGCCTGAGTAACGTGCTGCAGATTAGCTAATTGTTTTCGGCTATGCTGGACGACCGCTTTTGCAACTTGACGAAAGCCAATGTGGCGATGGGGCACGGGACTGAGGCGTGCAATTGCAATAAGCTGGTGCTCTGTAAATGACCGCGTCATCTGCCGGCGATTTTGCGCGGCGCTAGACGTGACTGCCGTTGCCGTCCTCGTGCGCACGGGCACGGCGCGCGGCATAGTCGAGTGTCGCCAGCATGCCGGCGGGCGTGATCGGCGGTCGCCAGCCATGCGAGGAACGCGTGCACTTTTGCGCGCGACAGCTGCGTGAGAAGTGCGTTGGGCGGTTCGTGTGCCGTAGACAGCGCTTGCACTGCCTGGCAGCGCCGCTCGATGACAGCGAATAGGGATCACCGTGGCCATCGGCCAACTGGAAACGGGAGGAGCTTATGGACGAGGCGAAGCCGTTCAAGATCCCCAAACGGGAGGTCTGGGAAGCCTTCAAACGTGTGAAGGCGAACCAGGGAACGCCTGGAGTAGACGGACAGTCGATTGCGCAGTTCGAGGCTGATCTGCGGAACAACCTCTACAAGCTCTGGAACCGGCTGTCGTCAGGGAGCTATTTTCCTCCGCCGGTATTGCGGGTCGAGATTCCGAAGGCAGATGGTGGTGTGCGGCCGTTGGCGATTCCGACGGTTGGCTCGATCCGAAAGATGCTGACGCCTACAACAGTCGCGGCAAAGCCTGCGAAGCCAGGAATGACCTCGCGCGCACGCCGGCCGCCGAGACGTTCCGGACACCGGATGGTCGAGGCCGCCGACGATAGGGGCGAGAATTGTGCTCCGGCGCGATCACTGGCACCTGATCGACGCAGCCTACCCCTGGTAGCTTCCGCGCCGCGAGATTTGGATCGGACGAATTGGGGAAACTACGACGGCGATCCAGCCGCTCATTTACGGCCGCGCATGTCCCTAAGGGTCAAGTGTGGACTCGCGCGTCTCCAACCGGGCCGGCACCCGTTTCGGACAGAGCTGGTTTCGCAGCTGAACTCCGGTTCTCGCCGTCATCTTGATTAGCCGGGAGCATCGCGTCACACTAGCCGAACATTTGATCAAGGACAAATCCCGCGGAAAA
>JASHRR010000367.1 GCA_030037185.1 Xanthobacteraceae bacterium
GCACCGACGTCGACGCCCGGCAACTCACGTTCTTACAGATCGTCGACCACGGAAGGTATTGCCTGCAGGTCGCTCAGTTGCAGGGCCAATCAGTTACGACGCTGGAAACGGCTCTTGATAAATTGCGGCTGGAGCAGGATCAAAATGCCCATACCTTTACAAAGACTCTCGTTGGGTTCGAGCGCGGCGATAAGCTAGCTTATCTATCCGCAATCATAGCTCTTGGCCTCGACGGACTTGTGTTCATTGCTGGCATCTGGGGAGCGCGATCGAGCGTCAGCCCCCTGACGCGCAGCGGAGATGCGACCGCCGCCGAGATCGACGATGACGCTGAGATGACGATGGCGACGGAAATCCGCCCGGAAGGCTGCCGCCCCAAGGGGGGCTGGCCCGAGCCGGCTGAAGTCTATAAGGCGCGCGTCTTCATGCGACACCTTCACCCGTACAGCAATCGCGAAATGCCTGAAATGTCCGGCATCATCTCAACCCGCACGACCGCCAGCATGGAGCGCGACGCTATCAAGAGCGTGCTGTCCATCAGTCCATTCGCGGCTCCTTTACCCGGAGGGGCGCCGGAAAGCGAAATGTGGTTGGTCACTGATCGACTTGTCAAGTACGTCACGCGCGTTGCGGCGAGTTACGATCGCCTACAGCGTCACACCGCGGCTACGCGCCCACCGTATGCACCAACTTACCGCCCGGAGGTTTCGGCGGGTTCGGATTCGGACTCGTACTGCGCCGTCGCAGCGTTAGCCGCGAATGGCGGAATGGCGGGCGAGGGGAAGTCGGAGGATGAATATATCGACGCAGGATACAGGACACTTGTCGACGCTCCAAGTGCAGGCGGCAACGCGACGGCAGATAGTGGTATTCGGCACTCCGATTCCGACCCGCGGGGCAAGTCGCCTCCGATGAGGTCTCAAGGTTCGCGACGAACTGAGGCGGCGCCTGGTTATGGCTATGCCGAGCACGATCGATAGCTTGGAGGTGGAAGTCCTCTATTCAGCCTGAGGTGGCGAGGATTACTGAAGCGCAAGGGCGTCGCCCGAGGCGGGTCTGAAAGAGCGGAGCAAAGCCGCAGCCTGATGGACAAGAGCCGGATAACGAGGCCTACCCGGCCGGACGAGAGAGCAAACGATCGCAAAATCCACTGCCATCACGGGCCGGGGTGGTAAATGATCTCTGCCGTGTCCGGGCAATCGGACTGAGCGGGTCGCAAGGCCCGTGAACGCGGCGGAGAAGTCAGCAGAGCGCCTACTGCAGCGGATTCAGGTCATATGGAAACATATCCTGAATGCCTGAAACAGTCGGCATTCGCGATGATGGTTGGTGATCGTAAAACCAGCGTCGCTGGTCGCGCGTGCGGGCCGAGACGTTGTAAAGGTCGACCGTACCCTCATCCCGAAAACCTTTCGCCGGGCGAACTTCGCCCGGAGGCTGCCCGCGAATAGGCGTGGCTCCGGACGCATGGGCGAGAGCCTATGGCGCGTCGGACCTCAGCCGCGCTATCGTGGTGTGTGCCACGCCACAGGTGCGGGCGATGTCGGTCGTCTCGTTGTCGCGCCGCCGGCGAGCCTCGGCCCTGTTGGTGCGGCGTCAGCTCTGGCGGGCGTCCCATGTGAACGCCGCGGCTTTGGCGGCGTTCCGGCTGGCCGAGCTCATAGCCCCGGGCGACAGGTTAAATGAACGCACGCACGGCCTTCCGCGCCGCCTTAGAGCAGCTATCGTTCAAATCCGAACCCCGAGCTCTTCGCCTTGCGCTGCGAGCGGCTCGGCGTGAGCCTGTCGCAGACCTCGGTGATGCGGTCGCACTTGCGCCGCCGGTTAGGTTAGATGCCCCAAAGGCCGCGGCGCCATATATTCACAATTCACCCGAAGGCCCCTGAACAGCGCATCATTGCCGGCGACCGTCAGAACGCGGTCCCAATAGCTGAAATCAGGCGCAGCATTCTCGACCCAGTTAGGCACGTTATCGTCGGTCCGAACGATGACGGAATCGCCAACGTCGTCCGCGCCGCAAACCGAGGGCAAAGGTCCGACCGTACACCTACCGTCGGCTCGACCTATCGGGGTCGTCACGCATCCGCACGAGCACCCAACCCGAACCGCATTGGCTGCAGCTGTTTTCAACGACAACGGTCGATGGAGCGCTCTCGTCAACGAATTCCGTTTTCTTCCCGACAAGAATGTTATAACGTTACATAGGCCATGATCGACCTCTTCTGGATCAAGGGCTACGAGCCCCTTGATTTCGATCTCCTCTCAGTGCGACCCGCCGGATCAAAGGGCTCCGACTAGGCCCCATCAATATGGTGGGGCCTTTTTGTTGCGGCCCCCGGCCTCCGGGGCTACAGGGCATAAGCGAAGAGGCCGGGGCATACTCGCTTGCTGTAGCCGCGCATGCTAGCCAACTCCTCCTGGAAGCGACTAAAAGCAACACTCCTGACCAAAAAGAAGCCCGACCAGTTTGCTGAGGATAGCGCTTCGGTGGGGAGCGGCCGGTGATCCAGCGACCCTGAAAACAAGCGGGTCGACCCGAAGGCCCCCTTGATTGCCGCCCGCCACAGCGGCAAGTCAGGGCCGAATTTAAAACATATGCCAGCTGGCTGAGTTTTCCGATCCGACAAAAAAAGGTGACGATCCGGTGAAAGCACCCGTTGTCCTGTCGAATACGCCACGCTCGTTGAGTTTCCCACCCTGTATTGCTGTCTCGCTTGCGTATTCGATGCGCGTCTTGGTGGCTGCCTGAGTGCCCATCCCCGCCGGTATCGAAGACAGCCTCGTATTGAGGTCGATAGCGATCCTCATGCTATTAACGGAGCCATCGCGTTTGCCGAGGAGAGGACCGTCGTCTCCACGTTTCCGCTGCACGTCAATGTGACAGGCTTTTCGCGCTGCGCCAGCGGTACGAAATGGCGGACAGCGTTTCTCATGTGGTCTTCGCTCCTTCTTCAAATTTCAGGCAGGCCAAATTCCGGCTCGCCCGCCATGCCACCCGCCCGCGGCAACGCGACCACTGGGCCGCGGCGGCGAGCTGTCAAACATGGGCTAAGCCGGCCGGCTGCGGCGCCCCGTGGCAATTGGTGGCGCAGGAGGGCAGCCGCGCTGGCTGGTGCTTCTGGCACGCGTGGTCCCCGATCAGCGGCACGACGAGGCAAAACGACACATGCGGTTCAGCTTGTCCCGCGCATAAGCGTCGGGCAACACGTTTTTTGCGAATTAATTTTTCCAGATGCTAGGGACGAGATACCAGAGAAATCGAAGGGAAATAACGTCAGTGTGGTGAGCTGAACGCCGTTAGGGAGATGTTGATCATGTCGCGCTTGTACCTGCCCCTTTTCGCTGGCGTGCTCGCGGGCCTCCTGAACGCCGGCAGCACGGTGATTGCCCAGCAATCCGCCACCGCGCCCGGCACAACCCGAAAAACTGCACCGGCAAATCAGAAATTCGTGGCGCAATCGGCTGCGACGGCCGCACAGCTTCCCAATGGTGCATCGTCGATTAAGGAGACCTATGGCGACTGGACCGTCAGCTGCCGGCTCTTGGAAGGGCAGAAGCAATGCCTGCTGTTGCAGGCCCAGGGCGACACCCAGACCAAGCAACGGATCTTCGAAATCGAGCTTCGGACGCCGAAGGATGGAAAAACGGAGGGCACGGTCCTGATGCCATTCGGATTGAAGCTCGTTTCCGGCGCGATTCTCTCGCTCGATGACAAGGTTCTCGGCCAAGGGCTGCACTTCTCGACCTGCACGCCACAGGGCTGCCTGCTACCGTTATCACTCCAGACCGCCACCATCGATGCGATGAAGAAAGGCAAGATGTTCACGGTTGCATCACTGAACCTCAACAACGGCGAAGTAGTTGCCTTCAAGATCTCGCTCGAAGGGTTTGCCGCGGCGTCAGCACGCGTCGCTGAGCTTGCCCGGTAGGTCGTGTCGCGCGACGCCTGTAGCGCAAGACGACGAGCACCTCCTGCCTAAAGATGACAGCATGCGGGTCTGGTGAGATTGCCGATCGAACTGATCTGGCGTGTCTATGGGCCCCCGGCCGCGCACGGGAAAACGAAAGTCGCATCGGACCCCCGTTCGTGGCATCCCGCGTTTCCGGCGTCCCGGCGATCATCGTCAAGCCCGCCACGCTATGACCGCGCATGTAAGGAGCGACCCGTGGATCAAGGATTCGTACCGACCCTAACGCATGTTTCCCGGGAAACATCGGCTAAGGTCAGGCCAACCAAGCAGCCGCTGACCCCAACGCGACTGGGGATCGCGCACACCGGGTCCGCATGACTGATCGCCATTCCCGGTCGGAGCATGCGGCGGGTCTATCGCGTCGTCGTGGTGCTAGTGCACAAACCATGGCTGTAGGAGCGAGTAGCCCAGCACGACGGGTCGTAATAGGCAAAGGAAATAACCCCGTCGCAGATCGGCTTTTGTTGGCTGTGCCGCTACTCGCTGAGCCTGATCGAGCAACTCTTCA